>CAZHDQ010000251.1:0-4975 GCA_964531595.1 uncultured Anaeromyxobacteraceae bacterium | reverse complement strand
GGCAGCAGGTCGCCGGCCGGGGCCGATGCGCCGAAGCGATTTACGCCAAGCATATCACCGTGGGCGCCGACGTAGCGGCACCAGCCCTGGGACACCCCCAGTTCGACCGCCAATCGCGCCGGCACGTCCGGCGGCAACACTTCGTCGCGGTAACTTTGCGGCTGGGCTTCGAACAGTTCCCAACTGGGCATCGACACGCAGCGTACCGCGATACCTTCGCCCTGCAGACGCTCGGCAGCGGCGAGGATCAGGCTGACTTCGGAGCCGCTGGCAATCAGGATCAACGCTGGCGGCCCTTTTTTCGAATCGCTCAGAACATACGCGCCGCGGCGCAGGCCATCGGCGCTGGCATAACGGCCGCGGTCGAGCGTGGGCAAATCCTGCCGGGTCAGCACCAGCAGCACCGGACGGTCGCGGGCTTCCACGGCCACCCGCCAGGCCACCGCGGTTTCGTTGGCGTCGGCAGGACGGATGACGGTCAGATCGGGGATCGCGCGCAGGCTGGCCATTTGCTCCACAGGCTGGGGGGTGGGGCCGTCCTCACCAACTGCGATGCTGTCGTGGGTGAACACATGCACCACTTGTACGCCCATAAGTGCCGCCAGGCGGATTGCCGGGCGCATGTAATCGGAAAAAATCAGGAAGGTGGCACCGTAGGGGATGAAGCCACCGTGCGCGGCCAGCCCATTGACGATCGCGCCCATCGCGTGTTCACGCACGCCGAAATGCACGTTGCGGCCGGCGTAACTCCAGCCACCACCGTCAGAGCCTTCGCTGCCCTCGCCAGGTGCCTGGGCCGGATTGAAGTCGCCTAACCCATTCAGCGCGGTATGAGTGGACGGATCGAGATCGGCCGAGCCGCCGACCAGTGCGGGCAATTTAGGCGCAAACGCATTCATGACCTTGCCGCTGGCCACGCGCGTGGCCATGCCCTTGGCGTCGGCGGGAAAAACCGGGATATCGGCGTCCCACCCGGCAGGCAGCTCGCCGCGCAAGCGCCCCTGCAATTCGTTTGCCAGATCGGGAAACGCCCGGGCATAGGCACCTAACCGTCCATTCCACTCGCCTTCTGCTTGGGCCCCACGTGCCAACGCCTCGCGAAAATGTGCCAGCGCCGGCTTCGGCACCAGAAACGGTGGATCGACCGGCCAGTCGAGCTTTTCCTTGGTCTTTTTCACGTCCTCGACGCCAAGCGGCGAACCGTGCGCCTTGTAGCTGTCCTGCTCGGGCGACCCGAAGCCGATGTGGGTGCGCACCAGAATCAGCGATGGCCGCGCGGTTTCGGCGCGGGCGGCCTCCATCGCAGCGTCAATCGCGACGACGTCGTTGCCGTCGGCCACACGGAGTACCTGCCAGCCATAGGCCTCGAAGCGTTTGGCGCGATCTTCGGAAAACGTGATGTTGGTACCGGCCGATAGCGTTACGCTGTTGTCGTCGTACAGGCAGATCAGTTTACCGAGTTTCAGGTGCCCGGCCAACGAGGCGGCCTCGGAGGCAACGCCTTCCATCAGGTCACCGTCGCTGACGATGGCCCAGGTGTGGTGATCGATCAAGGTGTGGCCGTCGCGGTTGTAGCGCGCGGCCAGATGCGCTTCGCCGATCGCCATGCCCACCGCATTCGCCAGGCCCTGGCCAAGAGGACCGGTGGTCACTTCGACCCCTGGCACGTGGCCGCGTTCGGGATGTCCAGGTGCCTTGCTGCCCCATTGGCGGAATTGCCTGATGTCGTCCAGCGACAGGCCGTATCCGGTCACGTGGAGCAGGCTGTAAAGAAGCGCCGAACCGTGTCCGGCCGACAGCACGAATCGGTCGCGATCGACCCAGTGTGGATTGGCCGGATTATGCTTGAGCTGGCGCGTCCACAGCGCGTACGCCATCGGCGCGGCGCCTAGCGGTAGGCCAGGATGCCCGCTGTGTGCGTGCTGCACCATGTCCACCGAAAGGAACCGCAAAGTATTGATGCATTGCAGGTCGAGTTGAGCTGACATGAGGAATTCTCCGGTCATCCCCTCCCGATGGTCCCATGGAACTGCGCCTCTTCCGTGGAACCTCGAAGGGCCGCTGTGGATGTTTCGCCGCCGGAGATCGTCTCGGCGATATCATCGAAGTAGCCGGTCCCCACGAAACGCTGGTGTTTCACGGCCGTGTAGCCATGGTCCCGGGCCATTTCGAATTCGCGATCCTGAAGCTTCGCGTAAGCGGACATGCCGTGATCGCGGTAGCCGACCGCCAGTTCGTAAATGCTCGCGTTCAGCGCGTGGAAGCCAGCCAACGTGATGAATTGGAAGGCATAGCCCATGGCGGCCAGTTCGCGCTGGAACTTAGCGATGGTGGACGCATCCAGCTTCGCTGACCAGTTGAAGGACGGGCTGCAGTTGTAGGCCAGCAGCTTATCGGGATAGTGCCGATGCACGCCCTCGGCGAACGCCTTGGCTTCGTCGATATCAGGGCTGGCGGTCTCGCACCACAGCATGTCCGCGTAGGGTGCAAACGAGACCCCGCGAGAGGTGGCCGCGGCGATCCCTTCCTGGAACCGGTAGAAGCCTTCGGGCGTTCGCTCCCTGGTTTCGATGAAGGGCCAGTCGCGTTCATCGGTATCGTTTCGCAGGAGCTTCGCCCCGTTCGCATCGGTGCGCGCGATAATGATCGTCGGCACATCCAGCACGTCCGATGCCAGGCGTGCGCTCATGAGCTTCCCGATGGCTTCGCTGGTTGGCACGACGACCTTGCCGCCCATGTGCCCGCATTTCTTCTGGCTGGAGAGCTGATCCTCTAGGTGTACGCCTGACACGCCCGCTTCGATCATGGCCTTCATCAACTCGAAAGTATTCAGGTTGCCGCCAAAGCCGGCCTCCATGTCAGCGACGATGGGAGCGAGCCAATAGGGCGCGTCCTTGGCACCCTCGGAGTGGGTGATCTGATCCGCCCGCAGCAGCGCGTTGTTGAGACGTCGCACCAGGGTCGGGCCGCTGTCCACCGGGTACAAACTCTGGTCAGGGTAGATCTGCGAGGCGGAGTTGCCATCGCCGGCGACCTGCCAGCCGGAGCCATAGATGGCCATCAGTCCGGCCTGGACCATCTCCATCGCCTGATTCCCAGTGATGGCACCCAAGGCCCGAACCGGGGCCTCCGTGTGCAGCAGTTTCCACAGCCGATCGGCCCCCAGTTGGGCAAGCGTGTGCTCAACCGTGATGGACCCCCGCAACCGGACCACATCCTCGGCGCGGTAGGTCCGCTTGATGCCCTTCCACCGCGGGTTCTCCGCCCAGTCCTTGCGAATCTGATCGGCCGTCTTCAATGTCTTCATGCAGATCCCCTCCTCGAGTTCTAGATAGGGTCGAACCAGGCATTCCGGATCATCTCTTCGCCCTTTTGGCGACCTTCTGCAAGCGTATCTGGCGTGCCGAGGTCCTTGAGCCGGGAAAGTTCATCCACCAACCGAATGAGCTCCTCGTCGAACAGGCGCGTGATCGCTTCAGGAGTATGAGGCACCACGCTCCCATCGGCGTCCAAGATAGGCACTTCCTTCCAGTGCTTCATGCGCTGGGCGATCATCAGCCGGTAGATTCGGTCTGTGGCCAAATCCTCCATGTACCCGTCAAGCAGGCTCGCACCCTTTCCGTTAACCACGCCGTTCCGGTACCGGATGACAGTGCGGATGGCGGCCCGGGTGCCGTCCAGCGTGCGTTTGCCAACCCCCTCCGGGGCTGGACGCAGGTCAGGATACCGGTCGGTGCTGGCCGGTTTTCGGTGAATCTGGTTCGGGACTGGGAACTGGGCCACCGCGATGGCGTTCTGGTCCGGATGGCCGGTCCACGCCCCGTCCATGCTGCAATCCGACTCGTTGCGCTTGTCGCGTTCCAGCACGGCCAGTGCCCGGGCGTTCAGTTCCGGGTCCTCTCGGCTTGGATACAGCGCAGTCATGCCGCCAATAGCCAAGGCCCCTCGCCGGTGCGTGATCTCTGCCAAAAGGTAGCGCAGGCGTTGGAAGAATGCCACGTCGAACGGGATCGTGTTGCGGTCCGGCAAGACCCAGTCGGCGTCTTCGAGGTTGTAGTGGATGAGGCTGGCCATATAGTCCCAGCGGCCGAGGTTCAACCCCAGGATATGGTCCTTCAGGTTGTGCAGGAATTCCTCCATCCGATAAGCCAGCGGGTGCGATTCGACCAGGGCCATGCACTTGATGTAGTCCGCAGACCAGCCTTTGAAACGACTGATCGCCTTGAACACGTCCGACCACCAGGTCGCCTCTTCCGCCGCCTCGGATTTCGGAATGTAGAAAGACAGATTGTGCTTCAGCGTCGACGCGTCCACCTGGTAGGCGATCAGCGCCGTGTCGAAGAGTGACGCGCTAGTCAGTTCGTCGCCCGGGAGCAAACCGGCCTGGCTCAGGTGCAGCCCCCGGACACGGCTGAACAGCACCGTTCGACTTGGCTCGATCCCGACGGTCCGGTCCCGCTTTTTGTCGTAATAGGTCAACTCACCCCGCAGCGCGGCCAGGATGTTGGGCACGCCGACTTGCAGATTTCCCCACTGGTTCGCCATGCTGTCTTCGAGGTCCACCATGACCCCGGGGGCACCGGAGTTCAGCATCTTGACGACCAGTTCGGCCTCGTCGGCCGGCCCGGTCATCTGGTTGCGTTGGTCCAGACACCATTCAGGGATTTTGATTCGCCAGTCCCCCTTGGTCGCCACCGAGGGTGGCAGATGGTCCGGTCGCCTGCCGGCATGGGCGGCAGCCAACACCTCCTTGCGATGCGCGGCGAGCGCCTGCTGGCGGGGGGTGAACTCCCGGTGCAGTGGAAGGTAGAATTCCATGAAGCCCTTGGGCAGTTCCCGTGCGGCGCCTTCGGGGGCCTGGTTAATGCGGGGATCGATCATCACTACACCTCTGGAATGAAGGAATCAGGGATTCCTGTGTGGCCCTTTCTTTCTAGCATCTTTACGACAATTGGTATCGTAATGGACAGGTCAA
>CAZHDQ010000250.1:0-4975 GCA_964531595.1 uncultured Anaeromyxobacteraceae bacterium | reverse complement strand
CTACGTTGATGTCGTCTTTGGCATGGCCGGCTTGGGTGCCGGCGTACGTACCCTGGCCAAGGCGGGCGCCCGAGGCGGCAGCAAACTTGCCGCTTGGCAAAAGGTCCTGAGGTCGGCTCTGCTTTCAATTGATGACGCTGCTCGGGTAGCGCGGGCCGCGATTGCTTCGAAAAGGGCGGATCCTGCGACCACCACTTATACCGATTCAGAAACGAACGGCCTTACTGAATCGAATTTATGCGCCGGCGCGTCTGCTGGTGAATTAAAACTCAGTTCGCAGTGGGGTGCCCGGGCTTGTCGGTGGGGCCTCGGAGATCGCGTTTCCCTGGGCTTTGGGGTCCTGTGTCTGCTCCTGATTCTGATGGCGCCCCTGCTGACAGGGACCTCTCCAACGGATGTCATTGCAACGATCATCGGGGAACTGCACCCGTTCCCCGGTGAGTGACGAGGAGGGCGACAGCGTCCATGATGGATTCTGCGATCCGAAAAAACGATAATATCGCCGAATCGTCCTTTCAACCTGTCCGTCAGGGGGTGGATCATGAAGGCTTCATTGCGCGCGATTTTTTTCGTTGCTTCTGGATTCCTGGTAGCGGCTGCCGGCTGCTTCGACAGCGGCGGCAAGGGGCCAGACGATTTCGAACCGTCGACAGAAGTCACAGCCACCGGCCCGCTTTCGATGGACGAGGCCGACTTGTCCGGCGTGGTGCAGGGCGGCGAACTGACGCTGGCGATGGTTCTGCACAATGCTGGCCAAGGTAATGTTCGGGGCGATGTGAAGCTGTCGGTCGAGGCGCTGGACGGGTCCTGGGCTGGATCCGGCAGCACCGGTTTCACGCTGGAACCCGGCGCCGACACCGTCACGGTTTCCATCGGTGCCGCGCCCGACCTTGCGGCGGCCGGCGACCAGGCGCGCTACCGCATCAAGTACCGCGTCGAAACCAACGTCGGAACTCTGAAGGGCCTGCGAAGCCTGTTCGTCGCGCTGACCCGTGACCAGGTCGTCGTGATGGGCCCCAAGACGTTCTTCGAAGGCGAATCCACCCGGTTGAAGGTCTTTACCCGCGATCCGGTGTCGGGCAAGGCCCTGGCCGGTCGCTCGGTCACATTGGCCGCTCAGGTGGGCGAAACCCTGCGCGAAGTAACCGTGACCACGGACGAAACTGGTGCCGCAGGTGCCGAACTTACGCTGCAAGAGGCCGGCGCCATGACGCTGACCGCCCGGATGGAAGGCTCCACGGGCACGCCCGTCGAGGCCGTGCAGAAATGCGAAGTCACCCGCGTCCGGCGCGTGCTGGTCACCACCGACAAGCCGATCTACCAGCCTGGCCAGACGATGCACCTGCGCGTGCTGTCGCTGAAGAAGCCGCACCTCAAGCCTGATGTCGATGCTGAATGCGTTCTGGAAGTCTTCGACGGCAAGGGCAACAAGGTCTCGAAGCAGCGGTTGTCCACCGGCGACTTTGGCGTCGCCTCCGCAACCTTCAAACTGGCCACCGAAGTCAACGAAGGCACGTACCGCATCCGAGCCACAGTTGGTGACGTTCAGACCGAAAAGGCCGTTACAGTCGGCAAGTACAGCTTGCCCAAGTTCAACGTAGCCGTTTCGCTGGGCAAGGCATTCTACGTCGTCGGCGATACCGTCAAGGGAACCTTGAATGCCCGCTACTTCTTCGGCAAACCGGTTGCCGGTGGTGCCGTCACCGTGACGTTGTTCGGCTACGATGTCGAATTCACGCCGTTCGCTACGCTGACCGGAACCACCGACGCCGAAGGGCTGTACGCGTTCGAAACGAAACTGCCGGACTACCTGGTCGGACAGCCGCTGGAACAGGGCAAGGCACTGGTCCGCGCGACGGCCGAGGTGACAGACACCGCAGGGCAGGTCGTATCGAAGGAACTGGCGCTGACGATCGCGCAGTACCCGATCGAACTGGTCGTCATTCCCGAAAGTGGCACAGTCGTTCCCGGGGTTGAAAACCACTTCTACGTGTTCATCCAGGACCCGGCTGGCGCGCCGATCGCGGCCGACGTTCGCGTGACGGTCGGGGACGACAATATCGACTTGGCGACCGATGGCGACGGCCTGGGAACGTTCGAACTGGTGCCCGATGACGGGATCTTGGCGCTGGGAGTCCAGGCCACCGACAACAAGGGCAACGCGGTTCAGGCGAACTTCCAGTTTCAGCCAGGTGTTTCCGGCGAGGCGCTGCTGGTTCGGACCGACCACGCGGTTTATCAGGTCGGCGACACGGCGTACGTCACGATCCTGGCACCCGACCGCAAGGACCGTATCTACCTGGATGTGCTGCGGCGCGGCCAGATCGTGCGCGAGCAGGGGCTGGATCTGGTCAATGGCCAGGCCGTGATCGAGGTCGACTTGGACGACCAGATGACCGGGGACCTGGTCTTTTCGGCGTACTACCTGACCCGCGACGGGCGGATCATCCGCGACGAAAAGTTGGCCTACGTCGACGGTGCAGACGGGCTAAAGATCGAAATCACGCCCGACAAGGAATTGTACGCACCTGGGCAGCCGACGAAGGTGGACTTCAAGGTCACGAACAAGGCGGGGGCCCCGGCGGTCGCAGCGATCGGCGTTCAGATCGTGGACGAAGCGGTGTTTGCGCTGACCGATTCAAAGCCGGGCCTGCTGAAGACGTACTTCGAACTTGAGGACGCGATCCAGGAACCGAAATACGAAATCCACGGGGCCGGATTCAATGTTGCCGGGATCTGCACCGACCAGCCCGTGGACGAGGAAGGCAAGGCGCGGCGCGAAAAGGAGGCCCAGGCGGCTTTTGCGGCGCTGGGCAATGTTGACCTGTCGGCGTCAGCGACGTCCTGGGGGCAGGCGCTGGCCGCGGCTCGCGCAACGCTGTCACCCTTCTATACGGCGGAGCGTGAGCGGGTAATGGCGGACGTCCGAGCGCGCTTCCAAGCCGGGACGATCGACTACGACAGCATTGGCGTGTTCATGGCCCAGGCGATCTATTACGACCTGTTCGGCAATCCCTACAATTTCGCGAAAATTTCTGACTGGGAATGGCGGATGACCAGCCGCGGGCCCGACGAATTGGTGGGCACCGCCGACGACTGGTCGGCGACGATTCAGGACTGGGAAATGTACGCCTGGCGCGGGGAAGAAGACGGGACCGGCTTTCCTGGCAACGGCGGGTTCGCTGACGCGAGCGTGTCGGCCGATTCAGGCGGGCCCATTCCCGAGGCGCCCGAAGGAGAGGGCGGCAAGGGGCCGCGTGTCCGTTCGTACTTCCCCGAGACGCTGTACGTCAACCCGGCGGTCATCACCGGCGCTGACGGTAAGGCACGCATCGAATTCGACATGGCCGATTCGATCACCGAGTGGCGTCTGTCGTCCCTGGCGAACAGCACCGACGGTCTGTTGGGATCGACTACGAAGGGCCTGACCGTGTTCATGGACTTCTTTGTCGACATCGATATGCCGCGGACGATGACGCGGGGCGACGAGGTGTCGTTCCCGATCGCCGTGTACAACTACCTGACCGTGCCCCAGACGGTGGACTTGCAAGTCGAGGCTGGGGACTGGGCGGTACTGACATCTGGTACGACGGCGAGCGTCGTTTTGGAACCGGGGCAGGTCCTGGGCGTCAACATTGGTCTGAAGGCCCAGGCGGTCGGCTGGCACGGCGTAACCGTAAAGGCGTTCGGCAGCGCTGGTGCGTCGGACGCTGTGTATCGGTTGGTTGAAGTGGTGCCCGATGGCGTCGAGGTCCGGAACTCGGTGTCGGGCAAACTGGCAGGGACGGTCGGGCAGGAGGTCGCGTTCCCGATGGACGCGATCCCCGGCACTCAGAACGTGATGGTAAAGGTGTACCCGGGCGTGATGGCCCAGGCGGTCGAGGGTTTGGACAGCCTGCTCCAAATGCCATCGGGGTGCTTCGAGCAGACCACGGCGATCCTGTGGCCGAACGCGCTGGTGCTGGATTACATCGCGACGGTCGGCCAGATCACGCCGGAAATCGAATTGAAGGCGCGTGAATACACAAGCTTGGGATACCAGCGGTTACTCACGTACGAATGCACTGGCGGCGGGTTCACTTGGTTCGGTGACCCCAATCCTGCGAACATGATCCTGACGGGCATGGGCGTTATGGAGTTCGGGGACATCGCGGCGGTCATGGATATCGACGAAACGCTTATCCCGCGGACGGCCGATTTCCTGCGGGCGCATCAGGCGAACGACGGTTCGTGGCACGAAGAACAAGGCAGCGAATTCGCGACTATCCGGTACGACGACCTGATCACCACGTGCTTCATCGGCTGGGCGTTGGTCGGGGCCGGCGAAAGTGCGGGCAACGCGTTCGATTACATCCAATCGAATCTGGACGACCAGGACTCGACGTACGCGCTGGCGATGTGTGCCAACGCGCTGGCGACCGGCGCTTCGACAGGGTCGTTTACGGGCCAGATGCTGGACGAGCTGGTTTCGCGGGCCAAGGAAGACGGCGACTTCGTTTATTGGGAAGCCGATTCGTCCCAGGGCGGCGGCGGCGGGGCCGACATGGACTACTACTATGGCGGCGGCGACGGAACGAACCTGGAGGCCACGGCGCTGGCGGTACTGGCGTTACTGGAATCCGGCCGTTCGCCTGAACTGGTGTCCAAGGCGCTGGCGTACATGACGTCCAAGAAGGACAGCTTCGGTAACTGGGGGTCGACGCACGCGACGATCCTGACGTTGAAGGCGTTCGTCAAGTCCCTGAGCGCGCTGACTCAGGAGGCTGCGGGCACCGTGCGCGTGGGCATCAACGGCGTGCAGGAGCCACCGCTGGCTATCAATGCGGACAACCAGGACGTGTTCTTCCAGTTTGAACTGGGGGCGAAAGTCGATCCAATCGGTGCCAACAACGTGACGGTCGCGTTCGAGGGCGAAGGCACGCTGATGTACCAGATTGTCTGGACACACTGGGTACCGGGCGAACCTGCGGTACCG
>CAZHDQ010000249.1:0-4980 GCA_964531595.1 uncultured Anaeromyxobacteraceae bacterium | reverse complement strand
TCATGCAGGCCGGCAAGAAGCACGGCATGCAGACGCTCAACGACGCCCTCTACCAGCTCTACATCCAGGGCGAGGTCACGCTGGAGGAATGCCTCAAGCGCTCCAGCGACCCCAACGAGCTGCTCCGCATGGTGGGTGAGCCCGTACCCGCGAACTAGCGAGGACGACGATGCCGACCGTCCAGGAATTTTTTGACCGCTGGTCCGGAAGTTCGGGTTCGGAACGCGCCAACGCCCAACCGTTCTTTATCGATCTGTGCGACCTGCTGGGCGTCGAGCGCCCGCGGACCAGCGGCCCCGAATTCGAAGACTACCGGTTCGAAAAGGCCGTCTGGATGCCAAATCCGGACGGCGGCGGCACCCAGCGCTTCATCGACCTGTACAAACGGGACTGTTTCGTCATCGAAAACAAGCAGACCAATGACCCCGATGACCCGGCATCCGGCGTGCGTCGCGGTTCCGACCCGTGGCTGCGATTCATGGAGCGGGCCTTCGTCCAAGGCCGCCGCTACGCGATCAACCTGCCCGAAGGCCGACCGCCATTCGTGATCACCTGCGACATCGGCCATTGCTTCGAGGTCTGGTCAGGTTTCGGCGAAAGCGGCTATGGCCAGTACGGCACCCGCCGCACGATCCCGCTGGCCGACCTGGCGCGTCCGGAAGTGCGCGACGAACTGCGGACGATTTTCACCGATCCGTGGTCCCTGGACCCGTCACGCCGAACCGCCCGCGCGACCCGCGAGGTGGCGGCCCATCTGGCAGATCTGGCAAAGGCGCTGGAAGGCGCCGGCAATTCCCCCGAAGTCGTCGCCCGCTTTCTGATGCGCTGCCTGTTCACGATGTTTGCCGAGGACGTGGGGTTGCTGGAAGACCACCTGTTCACTCAGACGTTGGCGGACACATGGATTGCGCACCCCGAACGTTTCCCGGCGGGCATCGAATCGCTGTGGAAGGAAATGGACCACGGCGGATGGTGGGGCGCCCACCCGATCCGCCATTTCAACGGAGGGCTGTTCCGGGAAGTCCACGCGTTGCCCCTGACCGTGCCGCAGTTGCAGTTGCTGCTGGGTGCTGCGCGTTGCGACTGGTCCGATGTCGAGCCGGCGATCTTCGGTACGCTGCTGGAACGCGCGCTTTCGACTGTTGATCGCCACAAACTGGGCGCCCATTTCACGCCACGCGAATACATCGAAAGGTTGGTCAGGCCCACCGTCATCGAACCGCTGCGCGCCGAATGGGACGCAGTGAGAGCCGCCGCGCGACAGGTCCTGGAGGCCGCTAACGGGGAACCCGGCGCCGCCGAGCGCAGGCAGGCTGCGCGTCTGGTGCGATCGTTTCTGGACGAACTGTGTCACATCCGAGTCCTGGACCCGGCCTGCGGAACCGGCAACTTCCTGTACGTGACGTTCGACCTGATCAAGCAACTGGAAGCCGAGGTCGTGCGCGAACTGTCCGACGTGGGCGACGATCAGACAGCGTTGGAACTGGCGGGTGTGCGCGTGGTGCCCGAGCAGTTCCTGGGGCTCGAAATAAACCCCAGGGCACAGGCCATCGCCGAACTGGTGCTGTGGCTGGGCGCGCTTCAATGGGCCTTGCGCACCGGGGCGCCGCTGACCGACCCGGTGCTGCACGACGCGCGCAACATCGAAAGCCGCGACGCCTTGTTGAAACACGACGAACCGACATTGCGTCTGGATGCCAACGGCAAACCTATCACAGTGTGGGACGGGCGCACGACCAGATTCCACCCTGTGACGGGCCGCAAGGTCCCCGACGAAAATGCCCGAGAACCGGTCTGGGACTATCCGAACCCCCACGTCAGCGAATGGCCCGAAGCCGATTTCATCGTCAGCAATCCGCCGTTCCTGGGCGGCAAGGACATTCGTGCGGCGCTGGGAGACGGTTATTGTGAAACGCTGTGGCGCACGTACCCGCAGGTCGGCGCGTCGGCCGATTTCGTCATGTACTGGTGGCACAAGGCGGCGGACTTGGTGCGGCAGGGCAAGGTGCGACGTTTCGGTTTCATCACGACGAACAGCATCACTCAGACCTTCGATCGGCGGGTGATACAGCACCATCTGGAAGGCGCCGATTCCCCGTTGGCTGTTGCCTGGGCCATCCCCGACCATCCCTGGGTTGTGGACGGCGCCGCGGTGCGCATCGCGATGTCGGTCGGCTGTAGCCACGACGCCATGACAGGCAAGCCGATTCTGGGGTTGGTCGTCCGTGAAGCAGACCCCGAGCACATGTCCGAAGGGGCGGCCCGACTGGTCGATGTCGCATACAGCCCGACCCCGCGGATTCACGCCGACCTTTCCGGTGGGGCGGATGTGACCAAAGTGGTTCCGTTGAAGTCCAACGACGGCGTCTGTTCACCGGGTGTCAAACTGCACGGTGCCGGCTTCATCGTGACACCTGAACAGGCGCGAGAAATGGGGTTGGGAACCGTGCCGGGGCTGGATCGGCACATTCGCCCCTACCTGAACGGCCGCGACCTGGCACAAACGCCTCGAGGCGTGATGGTGATCGACCTGTTCGGTTTGGAATCTGAGGAAGTTCGCAATCGTTTTTCGCAGGCTTATCAGCACTTGCTGGACCATGTAAAAGGCGAACGGGAAGGCAAGGGAACGCGCACTCGCGATGCCCAAGAGTACGCAGATCGGTGGTGGATATTTGGAAAACCTCGCCAGGAAATGCGCAAGTTCCTCGAAGGCCTGCCGCGCTACATTTCGACGGTCGAAACATCGAAGCATCGCTGGTTCACGTTCCTGGATGCCCAGATCCTGCCGGACAACAAATTGGTCAACCTCGGTCTCTCGGATGCGGCATGCCTTGGCGTCCTCTCGAGCCGATTTCACATCGTATGGGCTTTGGCAATCGGAGGGCATCTGGGCGTCGGCAACGATCCGGTCTACGCCAAATCCCAATGCTTCGACCCCTTTCCATTCCCGGACGCCACGGAAGCGCAGAAGGCGCGAATTCGCGACTTGGGTGAACAGCTGGATGCGCACCGAAAGGCGGTCCAGGCTGACAATCCCGACGCGACCCTTACGGGCATGTACAACGCGATGGTGCGGTTGCGTGATGCGCGCGCCGGCGGGCTGTCCCTGACCGAAAAGGAGCGGGCTTACCACGACCGTGCCTTGATCGGTGTTCTGGCATCGATCCACGACGACTTGGATGGTGCGGTGGCCGACGCCTACGGGTGGCCTGTGGAATTGCCTGACGACGAAATCCTGGCGCGATTGGTTTCCTTGAATGCAATCCGCGCCGCCGAGGAAGGGGAGGGCTTTGTCCGGTGGTTGCGGCCTGATTTCCAGCGGGCGCGGGCGGGTCTGGCCCCTGTCCAGGGCACTTTGGACGGCATGACGCAACCTGCGCCTGTGGCCCCGTCGGGATTGGCAGCGCTTCCGCTGGACGTGACCGCAGCGATCGCCGGACGGGGCAAGCAGGCATGGCCCAGCGATCGGTTCGCGCAGATCAAGGCGATCAGGGACCTTGTGGCCGTGCTCCCCGGGACGGCGACGGCAGCGCAGGTCGCCTCGGCATTTTCCGGTGCCCGAATTGCGACAGTGCGGCGTCACCTGGACATGCTGGAACAGATCGGCGTCCTGACCGCCTGGGACGCGCCCGACGACCGCCGCTGGCACGCCCCGACACAATAATCCACACGAACCACTCGCAATCGCACAGGTTCCCTATTTCCCATTTGTCCCTACCGATGGTCAGGTCTCGCAAGGGCTTTTCCGCCCGGTTCAGCAAAGCGCTCTTTATCCCGCACCCGGTTTCTTTGGACACGAAACTGGGGTAATTGCCTTGGAGGCGGTCCAAGGAAACGGGGCCCGTAGGCCGTAGTGGCACAGGCGCTCCAGACCGACCCGGTCGTCGGCAGCAACGGTGCGGTCCTGGAAGGCTCCAGTGAATTGACGCGAACCGACGACCACTAGGCCCCCGCGACCTCGCTCTCGTCCACCTGGCCCTCCCACAGCCACTTGCGCGTTTCGACTACCAGCAGGCCGTTCAGGACCAGCAGGGACAACAGGTTGGGAACGGCCATCAGCGCGTTCGCGATGTCGGCGAAGTCCCAGATCACGGACAGTTTCGCCACGGACCCGACCAGGACCGCGCCGACCCACAGGACCCGGTACGGCATCACGCCGCGGCTGCCCACCAGATACTCGACGGCTTTTTCGCCGTAGTAGGACCAGCCGAGGATGGTAGAAAACACGAACGTCACCAGCCCCACGTTCAGGATTACCGGCCCAAGGTAGCCGGGCAGGTGCGCGAAGGCTGCGTGGGTCAGCGCCGCGCCTTTGATCCCGGACTCCCACTCGCCCGAATTGACGATGACCAGGCCGGTCATGGCGCACACGACGACCGTGTCCCAGAAGGTCCCGGTGGCCGACACAAGTGCCTGCCGCACCGGGTTCTTCGTCTTGGCGGCGGCGGCCACTATGGGGGCGCTGCCCAGGCCCGCCTCGTTGGAAAACAGTCCCCGGGAGATGCCGAAGCGCATGGCCTCGCGGATCCCCGCGCCCATGAACCCGCCGATGGCGGCCTGGCCGGTGAACGCGCTGGACACGATGGTCGACAGTGAGTCGCCGAGCTTTTCCCAGCCCATCCCCAGCAGGACCGCGCACCCCAGGAAGTAGAGGATCGCCATGAAGGGAACCAGGAACTCGCAGACGCGGGCGATCCATGTGATGCCGCCCAGGATCACGACCGCGGTCAGGACCATCAACACGCCGCCGCTGGCCCAGGGGGACACCCCCAGGCTCTCCTGGGCCATGCTGGAAATGGCGTTCGCCTGGACCATGTTCCCGATGCCGAACGCGGCGACCGCCGTCAGGGCGGCGAATGCGATCGCCAGCGGCCGGCTGTTGAGCCCCCGCTCCAGGACGTACATGGGCCCGCCCGACATCTGTCCCTGGGCGTTCTTCACGCGGAAGGCGAAACCACAAACGGACGGCCCGTGTTCCGC
>CAZHDQ010000248.1:0-4990 GCA_964531595.1 uncultured Anaeromyxobacteraceae bacterium | reverse complement strand
GAGGAGCGAACCCACGGTCTGATACTCACCGAGAGGTATGCGGAGGCCGTACTGCTGTTCTCCGAAGTCGCTGAACGGTATGTGATCCAGGCTCGGTTCACGGCGATGGCTTACGTCTACACGGGCGGCGCTCCCACCGCTTCGGCTTATGCACCAGGAGGTGCGCGGTGAAGACAGCCTCCGCGACGTTGTTGATTTTATTCCTGGCCGTGGCCTGCGGCAGCGAAAATGTCTCGAACATGCCCCCGCCAGGCGTGACAGGTGGCGGCGGGCCCGGAGCGACGACGCCTGGCCCAGGCGCTGAGGCGACACCCGAAGATCAAGGCAATCACAAGTTCACGATCCTGAAACCTTATTTCAAGGATTTCCTGCGGCGTCCGCTGGATACCCAAATCAACATCTTCCGGACCAACCTGGATCGCTTCACGCCGACCGTCGAGATCGATGCCGACCCTGAACAGACCGAGGTTTCGCCCAGGACTCCGCTGGAATATTACGATGTTGATTCATACCGACTGGTCCTGATCATGAGCGGAACGGCCCAGGCAAAGGCGCTAGTGATCGACCCGCGTGACAAGTCCTACATCATCCAGGTCGGGACATTGATCGGAAACCGCGCAGGTAAGGTCACCTCGATTTCTTCGACTGCGGTCACAATCGACGAGCCTGGTTACTCCCCGGTGGTCAAGACTTTAGAATCTCCCATCGACGACATGGAGCGCGAACTCCAGGCCGTCCAGGAATACTGACCGGACTCCCTTTGTTCGCAATGTGCTCGCTGCCCTGGGGAGCCGCAATGAACGACATGCCTCAAAACAACCGACCCGAACCTGATGAAGAAGGTGGCACGTCTATCATCGATTCGCCGTTCTCCGGTGATGTGCAGGTGGCCCCAGCCAGACTTGTAGTGGTAGCGGGCCCGAGCAGCGGCAAATCCTTCCTTCTGACCGAACGCAGCGCCAAGGTTGGCCGTGGCGACGACTGCGACGTGGTGCTAGACGATCCTTCGGTATCGCGGCGACACGTACGCGTTGAGGCAGTCGCGGACCGGTGGTTCGCCCAGGATCTGGGCAGCGGTAATGGCACCTACGTTGGCGGCACCCGGACCGACCGCTTCCCGTTGACCGACGGCGTCGTTTTTTCCCTGGGGGCATCCGCCGTACGTTTTGAACGTCTGGGCCCCGTCGTGGCCGCTGACGAACCTGAGGAAGACGCTACTCGCATGGTCTCGATCGACGAAGACGTTCCGGACCCCTTAACAGCCGACACCTTGTCCGTAGCGGCCACGCCGCGATTGCAGATTGCCCAGACGGCCGCCAATCAACGCCTCCGACGAAAACCACGGTGGCTGATGCCGTTGTTAGTCGGCGTTCTTACAGCCTGTGTCGTTGCGGGCCTCATCTGGCTGCTGACTGGGTTTTTCAAACCCGAGCCCGAACAGATTGCATCTGCACCCGAGGCGGCTCCCGAGGTCGATCGGGGCGTCGACAACTTCGAGCGTGCTACGCAGGCGATCGAGGAGCGGCGGTGGGACGCTGCCCTGCATATTCTACAGTCCGTCGAAACGCAGACCCCGGATCACGAAGGCCTGCCGGAAGCCAAGGCACGCGCCAAAGATGAGCGGCGCAACATGCAGGTGCTCGCCGCGGCCAAGCGGGTCCTGGAACGGGACGATACCGCCACCGCTGAGGTCTTGGGCATGCTTTCCCGGATCGACGCGGCCAGCATTTATCATGAGGAGGCGGCAACCCTGACCGGCGAGATTTCGAATCGAGAAATCGCCAATCAAATTAAATTGATCCGCGAAATGGTACAGGCAAAACGAGCGGCGGCGGCCCGCGATGCATTCACCGCACTTGCCGAGGCATACCCAGACGGCACGGCAGTCCAGGCACTGAGGGCCGAACTAGAGGCCGCAGGCATCCTCGGTGGCACTGCCGAGCGCGTGCCCACCCGCCCGCGCCCTGCTGCCCCTGCGACTGTAGGCCGAGGCGACCTCACGCGCGCCAGCGCCCTGTACAACAGTGGAGATTTCGACCGGGCCCTTGCTGCCTTGGAGGACGTCACGAATGCGGACTCGGGTGATCTGGCTGACAAGGCCCGCCAGATGGCTCGACGAATCGGGCGATTTTCCAGTGCTTACCGAGAAGGGACTCGCGCCCTGATGGACAAGCGCCTCGAGAGCGCCCGTTCGAACCTCCTCAAAGCCCTCTCGGCTGACGCATCGCTAACTCATCACTACGAATCCGAGATCCGCGGCATGCTGGGCGAGGTGTGCCGTGGCCTCGCGGCCCAGGCCCTGGAACGAGGGGACTGTGCCGTGGCTGCCAAGCGTGCGCGCGAGGTTTTGAGCTACCGGCCTGGCGACAACCTGGCGAACCGAATCCTCGAAAAATGCCCTGGCGAATGAACTGTTCGCGCGCAAATTCGGGGCCACTGAGCTCGATTGCATTCCCCTGGTGGCCCGGCTAGAATCCGGCCCGGCCTGCAATTCCGAGGGAACAATGAGTCCAACCCGCATCAAGGAAGAACGAACAGTCGCAGATTCCGAAGCGGTTCGACTCGCCATAGCGTCCCTCTCCGAACCCATCACGGACCTGATTCGGGAAAGCAACGCCTGCATCGTCGGAATCCAAACCGGCGGTATCCACGTTGCGAACCGAATTCTGGAACACATTGAATTCGCGGGGTTACTCAGACCGCCGGTCGGAATCCTGGACATCACCTTGTACCGGGATGACATTTTCCTGGGGATGCAGCAACCCATCGTACGTCGTACTCACATCCCGTTCGAGTTGAACGGCAAGGACGTGGTGTTGGTCGATGACGTGCTGTTCACCGGACGCACTATCCGGGCTGCACTGGATGCGCTGGTCGATTTCGGTAGGCCCCGGTCTATCCGATTGGCGGTGCTGGTCGATCGGGGTCGGCGTGAATACCCGATCCACGCGGACTGGGTCGGGATGAAGGTTCCAACGTCGGCGGACGAAACGGTACGTGTCGAACTGGCCGAAATGGGCTTCGACAGAGACCGTGTCGTCGTGTACACGCGGGAGGCGTGATGGCGACCCTGATTAAGCACCTGTTGGGCCTGGAAGGTCTGACGCGGGAGCAGTTGACGACGATCCTGGACCACGGTCGCGAGTTCAAGGACGTGTCCCTGCGGCGCATCAAGAAGGTGCCAACCCTGCGCGGCATCACCGTCGTGCTGTTCTTTATCGAACCGTCTACCCGAACGCGTCTTTCCTTCGAGGTAGCGGCCAAGCGCTTGTCGGCCGACACGCTGTCGTTTACGGCATCGTCGTCCTCGCTTTCCAAGGGCGAAACACTGCTGGACACAGCGAAAAACGTCATGGCGATGCAGCCAGACGTCATCGTGATCCGGCATTTCGCGCCAGGTGCGGCGCAGTTCCTTTCCAGAAACGTGAATGCTGCCATCGTAAACGCCGGCGACGGTGCGCACGCCCACCCGACCCAGGCGCTGCTGGACATGTTCACGATGCGCGAACACAAGGGGCGTATCGAGGGCCTAAATGTCGCGATCGTCGGCGACATCGGGCACAGCCGCGTCGCTCGCTCCAACATCCACGGCCTGACCACGATGGGCGCCAAGGTTCGTGTGGCCGGCCCGCGCACCATGCTACCCCCGATGCTGGACCGACTGGGCGTGCAGGTCTATGACCGTATCGAGCCGGCCATCGAGGGCGCTGATGTCGTGATGATGCTGCGTATCCAGAAGGAGCGGATGGGAAAGGACCTGTTCCCGTCTGATCGCGAGTACGCACGTTTTTTCGGACTGGATGCGCGCAAACTGGCGCTGGCAAATCCTGACGCGCTGGTCATGCACCCCGGACCGATGAACAGGGGCGTCGAAATCACTCCCGACGTCGCGGACAGCATCCGATCCGTGATCCTGGAACAGGCGGAAAACGGCGTGGCGGTGCGCATGGCGGTTTTGTACCTCCTGAGTAAGCACCTGGTGGAAGGGGCCTAGAGAATGCTCAACCGTATCGTCAATTGCGAAATCCTAGACCCCAAGGCCGGTGAACGCTTCCGTGGGTTCGTGGAATGGGAAGACGGCATCATCCGCAAGGTCGGTCGCGACGCACAAGGCCCCCTGCCCTCCGAGGGTGTCCACGTCATCGACGGCGGCGGCCACCTGCTTGTCCCCTCGTTCGTCGACCTTTACGCCGATTTCGGAGAACCTGGGACCGAGTACCGCGAGGACATTGCGTCAGGAAGCGCTGCGGCTGCGGCGGGCGGCTATACTGCGGTCTTGTTGCGGCCTGACACCGACCCATGCATAGACGGTGCTGACACCGTGCGTTTCGTCTTGGAGCAGGCAACCCGTTCAGGCTTGGTCGACGTCCTGCCCATGGGCTGTCTGTCCCGCAGGTTGGGCGGCGAAACGATGGCCGAGATCGGAGAAATGGCAGTCGCCGGCGTGCGCGCGCTTTCAGACGGCGACCGATGGGTCGCGCGGACGGGTTTCCTGCGCCATGCGATGGAATACGGGACGAATTTCGGATTACCGATCATCCTGACCAGCGAAGACCCCGCCCTGGTGGACGGGGCGGCGCACGAGGGGCTCGTCTCGACTGCAAAAGGCCTGAATGCATCCCCCGCTGCGGCCGAGGAACTGGCCATCGCCCGACACATCGCACTGGCTGAACTGACCGGCGCCCGCACCCACTTGGCGAAGGTTTCCTCGCTTGCGGGCATACGTCTGGTTCGCGACGCCAAAGCGCGCGGCATAATTCATAGCCTGGGCATTTCCACTCATAGCGCCGAAGTTGCGGCGATGGCGGCGCGTCACCCGCACATCGAGGTCATTCATCCTCTGATCAATATTGCGGGCATCGGCATCCGCGACGGCGGCAGGGAAGAAATGCTGACGGCGTTTAGCGAGGCTAAGAAGCGCGGCAAAGGGATATATGGCATGAAGGCTCTGGGCGGCGGCGCATTGATGCGGCAGGCCAAAGAGTCGCTG
>CAZHDQ010000247.1:0-5030 GCA_964531595.1 uncultured Anaeromyxobacteraceae bacterium | reverse complement strand
ACCGGTGATGGGAGCTCTGTCTGCTCAGACCGAACAACCCCTGGAATTTGTGCCGGCAGCGCCAACCTACGAACTGCCGGTCGACCTGGATCAGGTGGTCAATCTGAACGCCATTCTGGGCGCGTCCTTGCTGGGTCCAGGCCTATCCGAAGCCGCCCGGGAGCACTTGGCCGCCCAGGGCATGGTCATGATCGCGGATGGGCACGACGAGCAGTTCTTCGACGCGTACAAGCGGATCGCTGGAGCCGGGTTCGACGAACCGCCCATCCTGGTCACGGCGGATTCTGTGCTCCACTTGTACCACCTGTTCTTTGACCAGTTGCTCAAGTACGTTGAAATCAAAGAATTCGTGCCGATGCTCGACGGGATGATGCCCGCGATGGTCGAGGCATCCTTGAACCAGGTGGCGGTCCTCGACGGCGAGATGCGTCGGGCAGCCCTGCGCAATGCCGCCTTCTTCGCCGTCGCGGCAAAGGTCTTGCATCCTGGGTATCTGGTCCCCGAAGTCGTCGCCGATGTCGTCAGCCGGGAACTGGCTTTGATCGTTGCGCACGAGGGACTGGACCCCAGCCCGATCCTCAATGCCGACTGTCCCGATTCGTGCGACCCGTGCGACGCCCACAGCCAGCGCGTATGCGCCGAGGCCGGCCACGTCTGCCAGTGCGGGGACTACAGCCAGTACGTCCCCCGGGGCCACTACACTCAGAGCCCGGACCTGCAACGTTACTTCAAGGCGATGATGTGGCTGGGCCGCGTCTCGTTCAGGGTCCGCGCTGACATCGAAACCCGGATGGCTGTCTTGGCCACGGACGCGCTGAAGTCCGTGTCGGTGAGCCTGGACGGCACATCGGTGCCCGCGACGGAACTGTGGTCTCGCATCTACCGGGTGACCGGCTTCTTCACCGGGGCGGCCGACGACCTGACGTTTGTCGAATACGACCGGGCGGTCTTGGACACGTTCGGGGAAGGGTTCGACCTGACGAGGCTCGAAAGCGACGACCTTCTGGCCGATTTGCAGGATGCCCTGCGTGCGCTGCGAGCCCCGAAGATCCTGTCTGATTTCGTCAGCGCCTTCCTGGACACCAACGAGGAAACCCAGGGCTGGAGGTTCATGGGCCAACGCTTTGCCCCCGATTCGTACGTGCTGGGGCAGATGGTGTGGAAACACGTGGGGCCGGACCTGGGCTTCCCGGGGATGGAAACGGCGGTCGGCCAGTGTTTCGGTGACGCAGCGCCTTCGTGTGAATCATTGGACCTGGGGATTTCCAACTGTATCTGCGAAGCCGGGCTGGAAACGGGGGTCTGGGGCGCCTGTCGCCTGATGCCCCGCGGGCTGGACGTGATGGCCGTTCTGGGCAGCCAAGTTGCGGACCGAATTCTGGACGCCGACCGTCGCTACTGCGACTTCGACCAGGGGTTAGGGGCCCTGAAAGACGAGTTTGATGCCTACACTGAAGCCGATTGGACCCAGACGGCCTACTGGGGTTGGCTGCACGCACTCAGGCCGCTGCTGGTAACGTTTGCGGACGGGTACCCGACCTGGATGACCACCACGGCTTGGGCCTTGAAGGAACTGAATGCGGGCCTGGCGTCGTGGGCCCAGTTGCGCCACGACACGATCCTGTATGTCAAGCAGTCCTACACCTCGGGTGTCGAGATCACTTCCCAGCCCGGGCCCCTGGTCTTTTCGGGCACTGTCGAGCCGGTGCCGCACTTCTTCCGCCGTTTGGCCTTCCTGACCGCGTACACCCGGGATGGGCTCACGTCACTGGAAGTGATGCCGGCCGGCCTGCCCGCCCTGATGGACGACATGGTCAAGTTGCTGGATTCGTTGTCGGGGATCGCCGTCAAGGAACTGACATCCCAGGCGCTGGACGGGGATGACAAGCAGGTCATTCGCACGATCGGCGAAGTGATGGAAGGGCTGATCGAAGGGTTGGCATCGGCAGTGGCTGTGCCGCCGGAACCGGTCGATGATCCGGATGGTTACCTGAGCATCCAGTCCGAGACTGATGGCGATGGCCTGAAGACCACGATAGTGGCCGACGTTCATACCGACGGGAACACCGAGCAGGTCCTGGAGGAGGGCGTTGGGAAGGTCGACTGGGTGCTGGTAGTCCGCCGAACCGTGGACGATCACTTGGTGGCGAGCCTGGGCCCGGTGTTCACGTACTATGAGTTTCCCCACCCGATGGCAGATCGCCTGACCGACGAGGCCTGGCGGACCATGCTGGGCGCTAACCCGCCGGTGCGGCCGGACTGGGTTCTGGACCTGTACGGGAAATGATTTGCCCGCTCCCTACCTGCCGCAGCGCGTGCTATCTTGAACTCCCTCACGATGCCGGTGTTTGATGGGTGCTGCAGGCCATGTACCGGGCGTTTCACCGGTCTTCCTGGTGTTGGTCGAGGTCCTGAACCGGGACCCGGCGCACCGTTATCCCGCACAGATGTTTCCGTTCGCACGTGGGATGGACGTGCTCGATGGGATGCGTTGTGCTTGGTGGCGGTTAGGGACCGACGCCGACCCCGCAGACCTGGCCCCCAGACTAGGCGACGCCGAACGCCGGTTGCTGCTGGAACGGTTGGCGGCCACACCCCTCACCCATGTTTGCTTCAACGTGGCGCCCGACGCGGAACTACTGGCTGGAATCGAGAAGCTGGCACCAGCGCCTCGCGTGTGGGTGCTGGACCAGGGAATCCGGCCCGCAGCCGAGGTCCGGTTATTCCTGGACTGGCTGGACCGGACGTCCGTGTTTGATCGGCAGTTTCCAGGGGCCATCCACCCCCTGGACGAAATCCATCCGTCGTATCAGGCCCAGGACCTGAACGTCGCCGCCGAACGCGCCGAGTGGCGGATCGAGATATCCGTTGGCAGATTCTGCACCTGGAAACGCCCCCTGTCCGACAACCCACATTTCGCCGCACTTCCCGAGGTCGGGTCCTGGTCCGGATGTTCGTTCTGCGAGGCAGCCGACACCCCATCAGAGCCCTCCCGTGTAAAACCCATGGATGCGGCCTTTCGCCACCTGGACGCGGCGCGGGTACTTGCCTCCGAATCCGGGCGTCGGACTGCCTTTAACCTGGGGGGATCCGCTCTGTTTCTGCGCTTTCGGGAGTTCTTCGCCAGGGTCCTTGCGTTTCGGGACTTTCCGCCCAGCCGTTTTCTGTTCGTCTGTCGGATCGACGAGTTCCTGCGGCTTGCCGACGGCGTCGAGGAGATGCTGCCGGCCATCGAGTCGGCCGGCCACCAGGTCGTTGTCTTCTCGATGGGGATCGAGAACCTGTCCGCCGTGGAAAACGAGCGGTTCAACAAGGGCATATCGGCGGACCAGGTGCTTGCTGTGCGTGAACGGATGGCCCGCATCAAGAAACGCTTTCCCAGTGGGTTCGACTTCCCGGCCGGGAACCTGAGTTTCATCCTGTTTACGCCCTGGACCACGGTGGACGACCTGGCGATCAACCTGCGTGAAGCGCGTCGCATCGGTCTGGACATCGGCGGTAACTTCCTGCGGAGCCGGTTGCAACTGATCCCCGGGCGGCCGATCACCGCGCTTGCCCAGTCGGGCGACCTGCTGCTGCCGGAGATGCCGGACCACCCGTTTTTTTCGGGCTGCATTCGTACGGCGGATGTCCACGAACTGCCCTGGCGCTTCCGGGAACCGGGTATGGGAGCGTGCTACGCGGTGATGCGCAGGCTGGACCCGTCGGTCGACGTGCCGCCGGACGACCCGGTCCTGGCGCAGGTCAGGCGGGCGTTGCTGCATTTCCCGATCGACGTGCTCTTGCTACCGGACCTTGCGGATCTGTGCGTCGCCGCAACGCGGGGTGCCCCGGCGGTGGACACTGATTCGCTGCTGGCCGGGTGCGCCCGGTTGGCGTTCGAGCAGGCGTCCGCCGCAGGGGTGCCTGGGCGTTCGCGGCCGCTTTCGCCGGCGATGGTCGCGCGTGTGCTGGCCCGCGTGTCTGCGGTCCACGGGGCCTTTCTGGACGGGGCTCGGGTCGTATCGGTGCGCGTTGAACTGCCCTGGGTCCTGCTGGACCTGGAGGCGCCCTGGGGCTTGGTCTCCCTGATGCTGACCGCTGCCCGCCCGGGCCAGGGGGCCGTCGCCAGGTCCGAACGCTACCTGGTCTGCACCGGCGGCGAGTCTGGCGGCCCACTGCCAGATCAGATCCGGCGGTTGGCAGAACGCATCGCAGGTATCTTGGATGGTGTGGGTGGTGCCGAAACCGTGGTCTCCAGGTGAGGCTGGCGATTGTCGTAGTCTTGATCTGGATCGCCTAACTCACCGAGCTTCAGCCGAATCCCGTCTGTGGCCATTCCGATGCAATCGTCGATCGTGTGTCGAGTTCCGGGTGGTCGTCGGTGCCCGGAAACGGGTATTATGCCGCCGGACGAGTGCCCACGTCGCCCTGACCCTTTGCGACGCTGCATGCGGGGGACGGTCGGACCGCGGGCCTGAGCAGAGGAGTCCGAGTATGAAGAAACCATGGCGCAGTTGGATGATCGTATTTGCGATGGCATTCGCCCTCGCGGCATGCGGGTCCGGGGATCCGGACTTCGATACGGGGCCCGCTGACGAAGGGAGCAAAGATTCGGCTGTCGAGGACCTGGGTGTCACGGACCTTCCGATTTCAGAAGTGTCTGGGTCCGAATCCGGGTGCCTGCCGGACCCCGATGTGTTCTTTCCGCCGCCGGATGTGCCGACCGACCCGGCCCAGTCGTTCGACGACGGCATTGATGCAGCCTCGGACCCGGGAGGTGACGACGCACAGGCCGCTGATGTTCCGGAACCGGACGGCGATATCGGTGCATCGCCCTGTCCCCCCGACATGGTATTGGTCAAGTCGGTCTGCATGGACCGGTATGAGGCGTCCCGACCCGACGCGACCGCGTCCAGCGTGGGTGCCGACGGGTCGCGCGCCACCAGTCGCGCCGGTGTGCTGCCCTGGCACGTCGATTGGATGACCCCGCTGGTGCTCGACACGTTCGACAAGGCGTGTAAGGACGCCGGCAAGCGGCTTTGTACGGC
>CAZHDQ010000246.1:0-5049 GCA_964531595.1 uncultured Anaeromyxobacteraceae bacterium | reverse complement strand
TTCACTGGCACGCGGTCCTCCTCCGTGGTGCGCGACAATATGATAACATGCCAAGCGATGGAAACCCCCGCACCCTCGCTATCCGTTGTCCTTCCGGTATTCAACGAAGCGCCCAGCCTGCGGCCTCTTTACGACGAGTTGATCGCGGCGCTCGAACCGATGAACCGCCCGTTCGAGTTGATCTTTTGCGACGATGGCAGCACGGACGATTCTCTGGACGTCCTGCGTTCGCTGGCCGACACCGACGCGCGGGTCAAGGTGATCTCGTTCGTCCGGAACTTCGGCCAGACGGCGGCGCTCGACGCTGGATTCCGGGCGGCGAGCGGGCGCGTCATCGTGCCGATGGACGCAGATCTCCAAAACGATCCCGCGGATATTCCGCGGCTGGTAGCACGCCTCGAGCGCGGGGCCGATCTGGTCTCCGGTTGGCGCGCCGACCGCCGGGACCCCTACTGGACCAAGACGCTGCCCTCGCGCATCGCGAACGGGCTGGTGTCGATTGTCACGGGTGTTGCCTTGCACGACTACGGCTGCACGCTCAAGGCTTATCGGGCCCGGGTGCTGCGCGATTTTCGGCTGTACGGCGAGATGCACCGGCTGATTCCCGCCTACGTGAAGTGGGCCGGCGGGCGCGTGGTCGAGGAGCCCGTCAATCACCGGCCGCGCCGGTTTGGGCGGTCGAACTACACGTTATCAAAGTCGGTACGGCTGATTCTGGACCTGCTTACGGTCCGATTCCTTCTGTCATACTCGACCAAGCCCTTGTACTTCATCGGGAGGTGGGGCCTGTTGTCGATCGCGCTCGGCGGGCTTTCGCTATTCTGGACCATCGCCAAGAAGATCCTGTGGCCCGAGAATCCCCTGTACACCGATCCGTTCTTCCTGGTGTCGATCTTCTTGTTCCTGGCCGGCTTTCAGTTTCTGTTCTTCGGTCTGGTGGCCGAACAATCGATGCGGACGTACTTCGAGAGCCAGCACAAGTCGCCCTACTTGGTCCGCGAAGCGCTGAACCTGGACGGGGCCGTCTTGGGCGTGCCGCCACCCGAGCCGCCCGATCCAGAACCCACACCGTCGCCCGAACCTAAGGCCGGCCAAGAAACGGCGCCCACGGCCCCGGTTGCCACGTCGCAACCCGAGGTGCCGGCCGGGGACGGCCCGTTCCGCAACGGCGCGATCGACCTGCCGGAACTGGACCGCGGCCCCCGGAGTTGACACCCGCTGACGGGGAAATCCGACCATGTGCGGCATCGCAGGATTCGTCCGACAGCACGGCGGCGAACAGATCGACCGCGAGATCCTGGCCCGCATGACGGCCACTTTGGCGCACCGGGGTCCCGACGGTGAGGGATTTTGGGTCGGCGAGGGCGCGTTTCTGGGCCATCGCCGGCTGTCGATCATCGATCTGGCTGACGGCCGGCAGCCCCTCCAGAACGAGGACGGCCGGGTCGTGGTCGTCGTCAACGGGGAAATTTACAACCACCACGTCTTGCGTGATGCCCTGCGCGAACGGGGCCATCGCTTTGCGACCCGCTCGGACGCCGAGGTTTTGGTGCATCTGTGGGAGGACGAAGGGCCCGCGATGCTGTCCCGAATCCAGGGGATGTTTGCGATCGCGCTTTGGGACGCCCGCGACCGGACTCTGCTCCTGGCTCGCGACCGGATGGGCAAAAAGCCACTATTTTGGGGGATGTTCGGGGGCGAGGCGATATTCGGTTCCGGCGTGCGGGCGCTTCTGGCCCACCCCGAAGTCCCCCGGCGCGTCAACCCGGACGCGTTGTACAGATATCTGACGATGGACTTCGTGCCGGCGCCTCGGACGATGTTGGACGGGATCCGCAAGGTGATGCCCGGCGGCTACGTCCTGGTGCGCGAGGGGCATGCGACCGAAGCGCGTTTCCACGACCTGAGTTACGTGGCCAGGCCGCCGGTGGTGACCGAGGCCGATGCCGCCGCGCGGATCTGGGACACACTAGTCGATGCGACGCGCCGGCGACTGGAGTCAGAGGTGCCGCTGGGGGTCTTCCTTTCGGGCGGGTTGGATTCGACGGCGGTCCTTGCGGCCATGGCCCAGGACCGGGACCCGGCGACAATCCAGACATTCACGATCGGGTTTGATGATCCGTCTTACGACGAGTCGGGGTCTGCGCGTACCGTCGCTCGTCACCTCGGCACCGACCACCATGAGCGCATCTTGGACGATTCCGAGGCGGTTCGCGGCGTTCGGCGCATCGCCGAACTGGCCGATGACCCTCTGGCGGACGCCTCGTTGATCCCCACCCACCTACTGTCTCGCTTTGCCCGCGAGCACGTCACTGTTGCATTGTCCGGCGACGGCGGCGACGAACTCTTCTATGGGTATCCAACGTTTTTGGCGGACCGACCCGGCCGAATCGCCGCCGCACTACTGCCCCGGTGGGCGCGCGAGCAGTTGCTGCCCAGGGTTGCATCCTGGCTGCCTGCGTCGGAACGGAACATGAGTCTGCGCTTCCAGATCGAACGTTTCACCCGCGGCCTGCGATACGATCGTTTTCACCGTCATTTCGCCTGGCTGGGCAGTTTTTCGCCCAATGGCGCGACCGACCTTATGGTGCCAGACGCGTTCGCGGCCGCCCGTCGGGACGACCCGTTCCCCGATGTCGATGCGTGGGCTGCGGGGTGTGAGGGCTGGCCCGACCTGCCGACTCTTTCCGCCCTGTACGCCAGGCTCTACATGGCCGACGGCGTGCTGGTCAAGGTCGACCGCGCGTCTATGGGCGTAGCGCTGGAGGTCAGGTCACCTTTCCTGGACACCGACATGGTCGATCTGGCGCTGTCGCTGCCCCCACACTGGTCGCTGCACGGCCGGACCACGAAGGCGCTGGTGCGCCGGATGCTGCGCGGGCGGTTTCCCGACGCGATTATCGACCGTCCCAAGAAGGGGTTTGGCATTCCAATGGCGCGCTGGTTGCGGACCGACCTGAGGCCGTTGTTGCTGGAGCATCTCTCTGAGCCTCGCTTGGCCCGCGAGGGGCTAGTTCGGCCCCAGGCGGTGACTGCCTTGGTGAACGCTCACCTGTCTGGCCAGGCGGACTACCGGAAAGAATTGTTCAACTTGCTGGTCCTCGAATTGTGGCTGTCCAGATGGGTGACCTAGCGAGTCCGTGCTCTGCCTCCTGTCGTTGAGGCAGGCCAGAATGCGGACGATTTCTAGTTGGCCCCTTTACGACGCCTGTGCTACTACCGGATTACTATCCGAGTATCCCCGGGGCATCCGGCCTCGCCGCCGAGACTCGAAGGGAGGCACCATGTTCTCGACAGTCCGCGAACTGCTGGCTTACCTGCGCAAGGAATCGATCGCTGCGGTGGACCTGAAGTTCACATCGCTGTTCGGCCGATTGCACCACGTAACGCTGCCGGCCGGGAGGTTGGACGAATCTCCGTGGGACGAAGGCGTCGGCTTCGATGGCTCGAGCATGCCTGGCTTCAAGTCGATCGAATCGGGCGACATGGTGATCGTCCCCGACGTGACGACGGCATTTCTGGATCCGTTCTTCGACGTGCCGACAGTCTCGTTGATCTGCGACGTCGCGGAAGCCGGTACTTTGGCCCCGTTTTCCCGCGATTCCAGGGGTATCCTGCGTCGGGCCGAGCGGTTGCTCGCGGACTTGGGCGTTGCTGACGACTGCCGGTTCGGGCCCGAATTCGAATTCTTCCTGCTGGATCGGGCGGAATTCGTGAACGACACCTGCCGAACCGCCGCGACTCTTTCGTGCCGCGAGGGGCGCTTTCCAGGTTGCGAGGACGATCGCTCGCCAAGTTCGCTCCCGTCCAGGGGTGGTTACCACGCGGCACCGCCGCAGGACGCGTTCTTCAACATTCGCAACGAAATGGCGCTGCTGCTGCAGGATGCGGGTATCGATGTCCGCTACCACCACCACGAGGTAGGATCGGTTGGGCAGCAGGAAATAGAGGTCCATCTGGCAGGTCCGGTCCGCTCGGGAGACGTCTGCGCGATGGTCAAGTATTTCGTCAAGATGGTCGCCCATCGACACGGCCTGATGGCGACCTTCATGCCCAAGCCGTTCTTCGGCGAGGCGGGTTCGGGAATGCACTTCCACCAGACCCTGTTTCACCAGGGCAGACCACTTTTCTGGGACGCCGATGGATACGGGGGGTTGTCGCGCCTGGGGCTGGCCTACACCGGCGGACTGCTCAAGCACGCCCCGGCACTACTGGGCCTGACGAACCCCAGCACCAATTCTTACCGGCGGTTGATTCCGGGCTACGAGGCGCCGGTCAACGCGTTTTTCAGCCTCGCAAACCGCAGCGCCGCGGTTCGCATCCCCAAATACGCGAACAGTCCGAACACAAAGCGAATCGAGTTCCGGAGCCCCGACGCGACATGCAACCCTTACCTGGCAATGGCCGCGCAACTCCTGGCGGGACTGGATGGCATTCGGACCGACATTGACCCGACTGCCGCAGGGTTCGGGCCGTACGATTGTAACGTGTTCGAGATGCCGGAATCCGAGCGTCGCGAGAAGATCAAGCCGCTTCCCGGGACACTGGATGAGGCGTTGGACGCCCTTGCGGCCGATCATGCCTTCCTGACGGATGACAAGGTGTTTTCGGAACTGCTGGTTCATGACTGGGTGCAGATCAAGCGTGCCCGCGAGAGCGATATCGTGCGCGAGCGGCCGCACCCCATGGAGTTTGAGCTGTATCTGGACTGCTGAATCGGTCGCCGGGGCCAACGTGATCCACCGTCACAATTTTCTACATCTTGAACCCGGGTTATTCACGCCCGCGTCTGCTGCGACCGCCGATCCTGGCGCCGGCTGCTGCGTTGCGGGGACCCCGACGCTCCAATCACCTGTCACCAGACAGGCTCAGTCGCGCCTGCACCCCGCGCCTTGTAGCCGGGCCGTCTCGACGGTCTCGCGACGACGCTCCATGAATAACCCGGGTTGAAATCATTGATCATGCCGCGGTCGGAGTTTCACCAATCCGGTGAGGGGTCCGGTCGGGGTGGCCGGCTCCGCTCCGGGCACCCCCCCCCGCCCCTTCCCG
>CAZHDQ010000245.1:0-5052 GCA_964531595.1 uncultured Anaeromyxobacteraceae bacterium | reverse complement strand
ATGCGAAGGACAAAACCGTCTACTACACCTGTCTTGACGACTACTACACTGGTTGCTGGGCGTGGCAGACGAACTATTGCTCCACCGGCAAGACTTGCAAGGGCGCGGGTATCTGTCAGTAGGGGACGTCAGGGAAGCGTGTGCCCCATCGCGGTCAGTATCGACAACACCAGCAGCCACTGTCCGGCATAGTACAGAGGCAACCCCACCGCACGGTTGACGAAACCTGGCGACACGAACCTATTGCGCGCGACGAATAGGTCCGACAGGTAGAAAAGACCGGCGCCGGTCGCGATCGTCCATCCCCCGGGGCGGGGACTCGTCGCAACGGCGCACGCCATCATTGTCGAAATCACTGCCAGATATGTCGGGACCGCGATCCGGAAGCGCCGGTCCAGCCTTGGCCACAGCCAGCGCAGGACAACGGCCGCGATCAACGCCAGCGGCACCACAATCCACCAGGCCCGCGCGTCGGGCACGCCTAGCGACAGGAACGCGATTGCGTAAGCGACGTGGGCCAGCAGGAATGCCACTAGCCCCAGCAGGAACGCCTGGGACGTCTTTTTCGGGATCAGTGCCACGTCCCCTAGCCACGAAAGGACGGTCCCGACCACGATCCAGCGGGCGTAGCCTGTGACCTCGGCGTCCCCGGCCACCGTTGCCAAGGCGAGTACCGCGAACGCGACGAACCCGGCCGACGCCAGCGGCTTGGCGATCCACTGAGGGCCATGGTGCCCAGCGTACTCGGCCAAGAGGACAGCGGCCAGTCCGGCGATCGAGATGCCTATCAGTACTTCCAGCATGGGCGAAGGCTAGCACGGCCGGGTGGTTAGGGGGAAGGCATCCTTGTGTGGGCGTCCTGCGTGGGTGCTAATTTGCGTGCCGCCGGTGGCGGGTACGGAGGGTGGGGCGAACTTGGGACTCTAGCGCGTCCAGCCGTACTGCGCCGACGAGTCCAGGAACTCCTCGATCCGAAGCAGTTCGTTGTACTTGGCGATGCGCTCGGACCGCGACAGCGAGCCGGTCTTGATGTAGCCGGTGTTCATGGCGACGGCCAGATGGGCGATCGTCACGTCCTCGGTCTCGCCGGAGCGGTGGGACACGACACTGCGCATCCCGGCCGCGGTAGCCATGTTAATGGTGTCCAGCGTCTCGGTCAGGCTACCAATCTGGTTCAGCTTGATCAGGATCGCGTTCGACGTGCCCTCGGCGATGCCGCGCGCCAGTCGCTTCGGGTTCGTGACGTACAGGTCGTCGCCGACGATCAAGATCTGCTTGCCCATGCGCTCGGTCTGCAGCTTGAACCCGGCCCAGTCGTCCTCGGCCATGCCGTCCTCGATGCTGACGATCGGGAATCGTGCGACCAAGTCGGCCCAGTAGTCGACCATCTGCGGGGTGGTCAACTGGCTGCCGTCGGCCTTCAGCGTGTAGACGCCCTTTTCGGCGTCGTAGAACTCGCTGGCCGCCGGGTCCATCGCGATGCTGATATCCACGCCGGGCTTGTAGCCGGCCTTCTCGATCGCTTGGCACAGCAGCTTGATAGCTTCTTCGTTGCTGCCCAAGTTTGGCGCGAAGCCACCCTCGTCGCCGACCGAGGTGTTGGCGCCGGCCGCCTTCAGCAGCTTCTTCAGCGTGTGGAATGTTTCGGCGCCATAGCGCAGCGCTTCGCGAAACGTCGGTGCGCCGTGCGGCACCAGCATGAATTCCTGGATGTCCAGGTTGTTGTCTGCGTGGGCGCCGCCGTTGATGACGTTCATCATTGGGACGGGCAGTATGTGGGCCGACATGCCGCCGATGTAGCGAAACAGGGGCAGTTCGGTTGCCTGAGCCGCCGCGTGGGCCGCCGCCATCGACACGCCCAGGATCGCGTTCGCGCCCAGCTTCGTCTTGTTAGGGGTGCCGTCCAGCGACAGCATCAACGCGTCCAGGCCCCGCTGGTCCAGCGCGTCCAAGCCGATCACCTCGGGGCCGATAATTTCGTTTACGTTTTCTACGGCCGTCAGCACACCCTTGCCCATGTAGCGCGTCTTGTCGTCAACGTCGCGAAGTTCCAGTGCCTCGTGGGTACCGGTCGACGCGCCGGACGGGACGATTGCGCGCCCCATCGAGCCGCTTTCCAAAGAAACTTCCACCTCGACGGTGGGAAATCCGCGGGAATCCAGAACTTCGCGGGCCAGAACTTCGACGATCGTGCTCATGTGGTCTCCTTCTAACGAATACGTTGGTGACCCGTGCGCCGGTGGGTCCGGCCGGGTCGGAATGCGGGATCATACCACTGCGCGTCGTCAGTGCAAGGAGGTGGGCCTCCCCAAATCCGCCGTCTTCACCGCGATTCGGCAGGCGATCCAGGGCCATCTGCTGCGTTGCCTTCACCGATTTTGTGCTCGATGTAGCGGGGCTAAGCCTGCGCGCGATTCGGCTTGCCTCCTTGCGCTGACCCACTGCCTCGCTCGACTCGGTCCGCGGCAGACGGTGGATTCTGGCCTCGATCCGGCTTATTCGTGCAGGCAAATCCCTGCCAAGGCCGCGGATTTGCGCCCGCCCCCGCACGTTCCCGGTCGCCGTTCCTTCTGTTATCGTGTCGCCGTGAAGCGTGCCCTTGCCATCTCTGTGGCCGCCGCCCTGACGACGGGCCTGCTCTGCCTGGTGTTCCTGCCGGCACAGATAGTCGACTGGGACCCGATCCAGTTCGCGCTGGGCCTGGACCATTTCGACCTGGCGCTGCATCAGCCGCACGCGCCAGGGTATGTTGGCCCGATGGCCCTGGCCTGGGCGATTACGCGCCTGGGTGTTCCGGCAGGTAATGCCGTGTTGTGGGGCAGCCTGGTTGCCGGTGCGGTCGCGGCCGGCGCTCTGGTGATGCTGGGACGGCGGTTGTACGGGATGGGCGTTGGCGTTGCCGCGGCGCTGCTGCTGGCGACGAACCCGGTCGCCTGGTCGTATGCCTTGAGTGGCGAGTCGTACTCGGCTGAGGCGGCGGTTTCGATCCTTGTGGTCCTGGCCGGCCTGAATGTGCGGCGCGGAGCGTCTTGGCGGGCGCTCGTCGGCTTCTTCGTGCTGTACGGCCTGTCGGGAGGTGTGCGCCAGTCCGTGCCCTTGTTCATGTTCCCGTTCGCTGTGTGGCGGTTGGCGATCGCCTGCCGCGGTCTGTCGGTCCAAGGCTGGCTCGCGCGGTTTGCGGTCGCAGCCGGGGCTGGCGTGGCTGGGATTGCGGCATGGGGAATACCGCTGGTCCTTCTGGCCGGTGGTCTCGACCGGTTGGTCGGCGCCTTCGGTTCGCAGTTCCTTGACCTGTTTGGGCGGGCCTACTCGCCGCTGATGGGGGCTTCGTGGGCTGCGGTCCGGACCAATCTGGACGGACTTTGGCGCTTCCTGCTGTCGGGCCTGTCGGTGGGTGGTGTCGCGGGTCTTCTGGCATGGCCGCTGTTGCGCGACCGGTCTGATCGGGGGCGCGAGGCGGCCGCAACGATCGCGTTGTGGGTGATACCGCCCCTGCTGTGGTTTGTGTTGATGTTCATCTACAAGCCCGGCCACGTGTTGGGCATCGTGCCGGCGTTCGCCCTGGGCGCGGCGGCGGTCCTGTCGCGGGCGGGACGGCCTGCACCAGGTACCTCGGCTAAAGTCGCCTCGCACGGTTCCCGGGTGCTAGGCCCCGCGCTGGTGGGTGCAGTGGCACTGGCCCAGGCCGCGCTGTTTCTGGCGCCGCCCCCGACTTGGACAGTCACGGTCGGCGAGCAGGGGCTGCCCGCGCTTCAACTTGCACAAATCGACACGGCGGCGACCGCCGAAGCGCTGCTGGAACTGGCGGGTGGCGACCCGAACGCAGTCGTCGTCGCTTGCCGTGACGGCCGGTTCAGTTTCCGTCGGGCCATGTACCATCTTCCGAAGTTGCGTGTCCTGTGGCTTATGGACCGCGACTCGACCGGTGCGCCAATGCCCGGCCTTGAACTGTGCGCGTCGCGTGACCGCGTGACCACATGCCGGTCGGGGGCTGGATTCTGGCAATGGTCCGCGTTGCCCGCAGCGATCGACGTGCCTTTGGCGCCGTCTGCACGGTACATCGCCTGGTTCGTCGAACCGGGCACCGCGTTTGATCGAGCACTGCGTTCCGGCGGCGTTTCGCTGCGCTTCGTCGAGGTCCCACCGGTTTCTGAACTGGTGCTGACCGACCTGCCTCCCGGTCCCGTTGACCTGCGGATCGGTCCCTGGCGGTTCGTACGATAGAGTGAGCGCGGCACGTCTGACCGATGGCGTGCGGCAAGGGTATTTTCGTTTCAGTTTCGCGTGGGCTGGGTTTGTTTTCAGGGGTTCGGGGGGAATACCTGGACCGTCACGCCATCTCGGATGCCCCACGTGTGGATCTCGATGGGCAAGTGCGGCGCGTGGGCGTCGCGGGCGTCCAGTACCGCGCGGGTCAGGCCGCCGCAGCACGGGACCTCCATTCGCAGCACCGTTACACTGGCCAACCGTCCCTGGGCCATGATGCCCTCCAGTCGGGCGCGGTGGGGGCCCATGTCGTCCAACTTCGGGCATGCGACGACCACCGAACGGCCCACCAGGTAGCGCGCGTGGAAGTCCGGCACCACGAACGGCACGCAGTCGGCGCAGATCAGCAGGTCCGCGCCTTTCAGGAACGGCGCAGTCGGCGGCACCAGTCCCAGTTGCACCGGCCAGTGTTCCAGGAGGGAGGCCGGCATCGTTTCGGCCGCCGCCGTCGGGGTATCGTCATGGCGGCCCTGTCCCATCAAGGTTTTGGCGCCGGAGGGTCCGGTTGCAGACGCTTGTTCGGCGGACATCTTTGTCCCGGACGGCAGCCCGGATCCAGCAAGCGCGCCAACGTTCGCCGGCCGCGCGCCTACTGCCGGCCGCGCGCCCACTGCCGGACGCATCCCCGCGACCAGCGCTCGGAAGTCCTGCAGTGCGGAACCCGCGCATCCGCCGCCTGGGCAGTCCGGTTCGACGTCTTGCGGCGCCGTCGCATCGACCCCGACGCCAGGCGCTTCGTGTACGGCGTCTCTTTTGGCTAGGTGGGCCTGCACGGCTGCTTCGTCG
>CAZHDQ010000244.1:0-5070 GCA_964531595.1 uncultured Anaeromyxobacteraceae bacterium | reverse complement strand
CCTCGGAATTCAGTGTCTGGACGCCGATCTCGATCTGGATGCAGCCCGCATCCCGCAGCAACTCCAGTTCCTCGGGGTGCGTCGTCAATGGATGCGTCTCGATCACAAACGGTTTTCCGATGCGCCGCTTGTAGCCTTCGCAAAATGACCGGATGCGTTCGATATCGCCGGTGAAGACATCGTCCTCGAACAGAACGGCCCGGAATCCGTATCGCGAAAGCCCTTGTTCGAGTTCATCCAGCACCGATGCGATCGACCGACGTCGCACGAATGGCCGTTCGTCCGGATAAACCCTCCGCAGGGCGTCGTTATTGCAGAACTTGCATCGAAACGGACATCCGCGCGTGGCCATTATGGTGTAGGCCGATTTCAGGTACGGTGCGTGGTCATAGAACAGGTCTTTGTCCGAAAATGGCAGCGCATCCAGGTCCCGGATCAAGGGGCGTGGCGTGTTCGCAAAGCCACGGCCTTGCAGGTTGGCAATGCACTCGGGACCACCGCCGGCGTCCAACGTATCGCACAGTTCGACTAAAGCCTCCTCGCCCTCACCGACGCAGACCCAGTCGACCTCGGGATGCGCCAGCACCCGGTCGGCCGCCGTAGTCGGATGGATGCCGCCCCAGATAACCGGCGTGCCTGGACGACGGCGCTTGAACGCCCGCACGAAGTCGATCTGCCACTGGAACCAGTCTGTCACCGACGATACGGCCAGCAGATCCGGCTCCAGCCGCACGGCTTGCTCAACCAGTGCCTCGTCACGGTTCAGCCATGAGGCGGGGCCTGGCAGGTCCAGCGTGGCGTCTCGGAACAACAGTGGGTTGTATACCAGCGAGACCCGGTGGCCCGCTCGCTTGAGGCACGCAGAAAGGACCTCAATGCCCAGGTTTTCGTAGGCGCCATAGACGAAAACGACGTGCATCGACCCCTCCGGGACGCCTAACGGCGATCTGCCCGCCCTGATGCGCTGGGGGCGAACCATCCTAGACCATTTCAGGGTCGGATGCGACGCGCGCTCGATGTCGCGCTCGATATCAGGCGCGATGTCGAGCTCGATTGACAGATCCCCGGGTGGTTGCTAGCCTGCCGTGGGTCTTTCGAAGTCCTGCGATCGCCGACCGCTGCGCGCCCGGAGGCGCCATACGAAGAGGGGTCCGACCCGGATGCGCGTTCTCCTGGTCAAGGCTCGGGAACAGACCGATTCCATCCAGCCAGTGCTCGGACTGGGCTTCCTTTCCGCCGCCATCCCCGCGCCGCACGAGGTCCGCGTCGTCGACTGCATCCTGAGGAAACTCGATCCTCCCGACTTGGTGGCCTTACTCGGCCGGGAACCAGCCGACCTCGTCGGCATCCAGGCGACCACGTTCGGGCTGGACGTTATCGAGGCGTTCTTGGCGGCTGTGCGCGATGCGTTTCCCGACATCGTAACCGTCGTCGGAGGACCCCACCCGACCGTACATCCGCTGGAAACGATGCGACAGTTCGGGGGCCGGCTGGACTTCGCGTTTCAGGGCGAGGCCGAGATAGGGTTCCCGATGTTGCTGGCGGCGCTGGACGCGCACGGTGGACACGCAGCCGCAGTACCGCCCGCAGACCTGGAGTCCATCCCCGGTCTGGTCTGGCGAAACCCCGATGGCACCTTCGTCACGAACCAGAAGGGTGTCACCGACCTGACCACGGTGGCGATGCCGCGCTGGGATTTGATCGACCCACGGTCTTACCCCGCCAGCCCCCACGGGGCGTTCTTCCGCGAGAGCCCGGTGGCGCCTGTGGCCGTTTCCCGCGGGTGCCCTTTTTGTTGCAGCTTCTGTGCGGGCAGCCGAATCCACGGTCGGGCGGTCCGATACCGCACCATCGACGACGTCCTTGACGAAATCCGGCTACTCCACGACACGTACGGCGTCCGCGAGATCCAGTTCATCGACGACAATCTGACCTTCAACGTCGAGTACACCAGCGATTTGTGCCTGGCGATCGAGTCCCTGCCCTACCGTCTGACTTGGTCCTGCCCAAACGGGGTTCGGCTGGACCGCCTGGACCGTTTGCTGGTGCGCCGCATGCGCCACGCCGGGTGCTATGCCGCGGGCATCGGCATCGAATCGGGGTCCGATCGGCTCCTGGCACAAATGGGCAAAGGACTGACGCTGGCTTCCATCCGTCGCCAAGTCGAGATGCTGTCCGAGGAAGGCCTGGAGACACGTGGATTTTTCGTCCTGGGATTCCCTGGAGAAACGCGCGACGAGATGCTGGCGACGATTCGGCTGTCCCTGGAGCTACCCCTGGACTTCGCCCACTTCATGCTGTTCCACCCGCTACCAGGGACATCCAGTTGGGATCAGGTCGCGGCCGAGGGGCGCCTGGACACCATCGACTTCAACGCCGGCACCTTCGCCGAGGTGGCGTACTGCCCCGAAGGAATCTCGCCCACGGAACTGAAACAACTGCACCGGAGCGCACTGTTGCAGTTCTACCTGCGGCCCAGCCGAATGATCCGGCTGCTGGGTCAGGTCCGGTCGGCGTCACACGCGTGGTACCTGGCAAGACGGGTCATCCGATGGCTGCAATGAATCGCGTGCTACTACTGAACCCGCCTTGGCCGGCCCCAATCCTTCGGGACTACTGGTGTACTTCGGTATCGAAGGCGGGCTACCTGTGGCAACCGGTGGATCTGCTGGCTCAGACCGGGTGGCTGGCGCACCACGGGATCGCGTTCCAGGTGATCGACGCGGTTGCCGAACGCCTGTCGCCGGCGGACTGCTTACAGCGCACGGCGGCATGGGACCCGGACCTGGTGCTGATGCTGACATCCCCGCTGTCCGAACCCGAGGACGACGCGCTGATGGCGGCCATCGACAACCACCGGACGATAGTCGCGACCGGCGAGTCGGCGGCCATGGACCCGGGCGGCTACCTGGGACGTCACCCTCGCGTTGCGGCTGTACTGACGGATTTCGTTGGCGATTCCCTGGCGCGGTTCGCCCAGGGACGTCGCCGGGGCTTGGACGGTCTGGTCCTGCAAGGCACAACGGCCCAGCAGGTGCCGCATCGCCCGGCTTCCCGCGTGTTCCGGATGCCCGTCCCGCAGCACGCGGCGTTCCCGGCCGAAGGCTACCAGATGCCTATGCTGGGCGGCACACGGTTCGCAACCCTGGTCACCGACGCAGGATGCCCACACCATTGCAGGTTCTGCAATTCCGGCGCAATGGGCCATCGCCTGCGCGACCTGGACGACGTCGCCGCCGACTTGGACGCAATCCGTCGTCTGGGCTTCACACACGTATTCGTGAAAGACATGAGTTTCGGGTCGGAACGCCACCATGCCGAGGCCGTGTGCGACCTGCTGACTCGAAATGGTCTGACCTGGCACGCCTACGCCCGTGTTGACGACCTGGACGGCAGCCTGATCGGCCGGATGGCTGCGTCTGGATGCCGGCTGCTCCAGTTCGGATTCGAAAGCGGCGACCCTGCGATGCGCCGAGTCTACGGCAAGCATTTGGACGAAGAGGTCGCAGTCAACACGGTTCGTGCGTGTCGGGCGGCCGGTATCCGGGTAGGTGGCCACTTCGTACTGGGGCTGCCCGGCGAGTCCACCGCGTCGCGGTTTAGCACGCTACAGTTGGCACGCCGGTTGCGGCCGGACTACGTGTCGTTCAACATCGCCGTGCTGCGCCAGGGCAGCGCGTTTGCCCGGACGAAAACAGGCACTTTGCCGCCCGCAGCCGACCGCCGGGTGGTGGCAGCGCGCAATCTGATGTACCTGGCGTACTACATGGATCCGGCGTGGATCGGGCGGACCTTGCGCGGCGCAGGTCTGCGGGGACTGCCTGACCTGATGGCTTCTGGCGCCGGTCTGCTGAACATGCTGGCACGACCAAGGCGCGAAAGGGAATGGCTGCGTCGGTTGCGAACGCCGGCCGCAAATCCAGAGAGGAGCGACGAAGGGTGAAAAACGCCCCATCATGTCCCGCCCGTTTCCGACCCGGCGGCCGGCCTGTGCGTCGGGTGGCCTTTGCTGCGCTGCCGATCCACGAGGGCACGCCCTACCTGACGGCCTTCGAACGCCTGCAGGTCCGACCGTCCATCGGGCTGCGGTACCTGGCCGCGGTCCTCGAAGCGCGCGGTATCCAGGTCGACGTGCTGGATCTGATGCACGATCCCATCCAGGCCAGCCGCGTCCACGAACTGCTGAATGCCCGCCGATATGATCTGGTCGGCTTCTACATGTCGTCAGCGTCGCGCCTTGTCGTGGCCCAGGCCGCGTCCCGATTGGACCCCGACTGGTACGGCGGCCGAGTGCTCGCCGGCGGTCCAGGCGCTCTGCTGCACGCCGAGGAGGTCACCGGCGCCGGGATTGACATCGTCGCGCAGGGCGAGGCCGAAGACACCGTCGCGTTCCTGGTCGATGCTATCGAGGGACGCAGGGCATTCGACGGGATCCCGGGCATCGCCTACCGAACAGCAGGCGGTGCGTTTCACGACCATGGTGTGGCGCCGCCGGTCGACGTGGCTGGCCTGCCGTTCCCGTCCTGGAAGGACCACTCACCAGCGTTCGGCGACATGGCCAACGTCACTATGAAACGACCGTTTTTCGTGATGCTGGCCTCGCGAGGGTGCCCATTCCGATGCGCGTTTTGCTCGGTGCCCCGCCTGTGGGGCAGCCGCTACCGACAGCGACCCGTCGACAGCGTCCTTGACGAGATGCAGCGACTGGTCCGTGAACACGGCGCTCGATACATCCACTTCATCGACGATGTCTTTGCGCTGGAACCCGGCTGGCTGGACGCGTTCTGCGATGGGGTCAGGGACCGCAGAATCCGGGTCGACTTCTCGGTGATCCTGCACCCTTCATCGTTTCGAAATGACCGTGAACACAGCCTGCGCCGGCTAAGGGATGCCGGGTGCCGTCTGGTCTCGTACGGCGCCCAGTCCGCGGTGCCACAGGTGTTGGAAAACGTCCACCGATCCCCTTCCGAAACCAACGAGCTTCGCCAGGCCCTACCCGTGCTGCGGGATCTGGAAATCGCCAGCGTGCTGACGTTCATATTCGGCTGGCCCGGCGACCCCCGAGAGACC
>CAZHDQ010000243.1:0-5078 GCA_964531595.1 uncultured Anaeromyxobacteraceae bacterium | reverse complement strand
AACGAGCCGAGGCGGTTTGCCGGTGGATTCTGGATGTTGACGCCGCGAACAAGTTCGCGCTGGGGACCCTGGACACCATGTACGTGGTGCAGGAGCGCTTCGCGGACCTGATGGGGGTGTTGGAGCGGGAATGGGACGTTGCCGACTACGACGACGAGAAGGTCGGGTTCCTGATGCGCGCGGGTGCGTTGCTGCGGGACCGGCTTGACGACCTGGACGGCGCGGTCGAGGCCTTCCAGAAGGTCGTTGGGATCGACGAAATGCATCGTGGCGCGCTGGAGGCGCTGACGCAACTACACGAGACGCGAGGCGAGTTCGAGCCACTGTTCAAGACGTTGGGGACTCTTGCCGATATGGCCCCGACGGGCGCCGATCGGGGGAAGATCCAGCGGAGGATGGCCCGGATCGCCGAAGAGCGGCTGGACCGGAAGGAAGATGCGTTGGCGCTGTGGGACGAAGTCGCGGCGGGCGACATGTCCGACGTGGAAGCGCTGCGGGAACTCCAGCGGCTGCACGGCGAACGTGGCGAGTGGTCGTCCTTCGTTGACGTCTGCGAGCGGGAGATCGCGCTGGAAGGGGCTGGCGAGGAACGGACCTTGACGCTCCTGCGCGAAGTAGCGCGTGCTGCCGAGACGAAGTTGGAAGATGCTTCTACCGCGCAACACGCATGGCGGCGGTTGCTGGCGATTACCCACGGGGATCGCGAGGCGCTTGAAGCACTGCGGCGGCTGTACCAGGAAACGGGTGACCTGGAAGCTTTGTCGGGCGTGCTTACTCAGTTGTTCGAGAGCGAGCAGTTGACCGTGGAAGAACGGGCCGCGATCGTTTTAGAACATGCGCGGCTGCTGACCGACGAACTTGGGCGGCCCGAGGAGGCCATCGCCCGGTGGAACATCGTGCTGGAGGCCGATCCTCGCTATGCCGAGGCGCTGGGCGCCCTGGACCGACTGTACGAGGACACCGGTCGTCATGCGGACTGTGTGGCGATCATCCGTCGGCGTGCGGATCTGGCCGAGGATGCGGATCGCGCGGGGCTCTTGACCCGTGCCGCCGAGATGCAAAACGGCCCGTTGGACGACCCGGCAGGCGCGGCACAGACGTTGGAAATCGTCGCTGGCCTGCAACCAGGGAACGTGGACGTGTCCGAGAGTCTGCAGTCGCTGTATATGCGGCTGGAAGACTGGGACCGACTGGCCGCTGTACTGCTGCGGCGGGATGATTTCCTGACGGACGATATCGACGCGCGAATCCAGAACCTGGCCGACCTGGCCCGCGTCTACGAGGTTCGCAAGGAAGAACCGCCGGCGGCCTTTTACATCTGGGCGAAGGCTGTCCAGATCGCGCCTAACGATGATATGGCGACGATCGAGCTATGGCGACTGGCCCAGGACCTCGGGTTCTGGACCGAATACGTCGAGCAGTTGGCTGACGTCGTGGGCCAGATGCCTGACGAAATGCGCCAGGAGCACATGGTCCGGTTCGGCGAGGTGCTTTGGCATAAGGCCGACCGCTCCGAACAGGCCATCGGTTGGTTCGAGAAGGTGCGGGAACAGTGGGCGGATAACGAAACTGCCCTGTCGGCGTTGAACGACCTGTACCGAACGGCGCAGCGCTACGAAGAACTGGTGGGTGTTCTGAACGCCCAGATCGAATTGACGCCGGACTACCTGGAAAAGATCCGGTTGGGCACGATGGCCGGCGTTGTCCTGGAGGCCGAGATCGGCGATTCCGGGAGGGCGATTTCGGCGTACCGGCAGGTGCTGGAATTCGACGAGGGCAACCTGGACTCGCTGGATGCGGTGATCCGTATCCATGAGTCGCGCGAGGAATGGGACGACCTGCTTAATGCTCTGGACCGCAAGGCGCCGCTGGTTCCCCAGGAAGAATCCGCCATCCGGATGCGGATGGGGAACATTCTGGAATCGCGGTTGCACGCAACGGACAGGGCGATCCAGATCTACGAAGCGGTTCTTTCCATGGAACCGGCGCACGTTGAAGCGCTGGAGCGCCTGAAGGATCTGTACGGTGCCAACGAGGACTGGCGCGGGCTGGCAGACGTATACGAGCGGCAACTGGGCGTGTCGAACGAGGTTCCGGACCGGATCCTGTATTGCCACAACCTGGCGATGCTCTATGAAACCGCGCTGGACGATAAACGGAAGGCGCTGGATTACTGGCTGCAGATCCTGGACCTGGACCGCGGGGACGACGAGGCGTTCGAGACCGGCGTGCGCCTGTTGACCGAAATGGAAGACTGGAACGAACTGGTCAACCTGTTAGAAAATCGCATCGCCGCTGCTTCCGACCCATCGGCCAAGGTTACCGTGCTGAAGCGGTTGGCTGATGTTCACGAGCATCGACTGGAAGACGTCAACGGTGCGATTTCGACGCACCAGCGGATCCTGGAAGTGGCACCCGACGATCTGGCGACTTACGGTGAACTGGTCCGGTTGTTCGAGCAGATCGAGTCGTACGAAGACGTCGTCGACATGTTGATGAAGTGGAAGGAACACGTCGATGCAGAAAGCGAAACCATCGCCTTGCTGCACCGGGCGGCCGATATCGTGCGCGAAAAGCTCGAAAACCCAGACCGCGCGATCAAGTTGCTGAGGGACCTGCTTCGAATCGACCCGCTGAACGACGCAGCATACGAAAAGCTGCGGGCAATTTACGGCGGTATGGAAGACTGGGAAAAGGCGGCGGAAGTCTACCTTGCCCAGGAAGCCCACGCCCGTACCGACGACGAGCGAGCCCGTTTGCGGGCCTTGGCGGGCGATATCTTCCAGAAGCGCCTGAAGGACCGAAACCGCGCCATCGAGCACTACGAACGGTCGATGGAATTGAATCCAAAGCAGCCGGGTGTAGCGCTGGGACTGGCGCGAGCGTATGTGGCTACAGCTCGCTGGGAGAAGGCACAGCCGCTGCTGGAAACACTGCTGGACGGGGTCGAGGCGCAACAAGACAACAACGTGGCCGCCGAGATCCGGTTCCAACTGGGGCTTTGCGGCGAAAAGCTGCTGGATTTCGAGCGGGCCTTCCGCGAATACCACGCATCCGCGAAACTGGGCGGGGACAGTGCACAGACGTTGCTGGGTTTGGGGCGGATGTACCAGCGCAAGCAGTTGTGGCAGTTGTCGAAGGACCACTTCGCGAGGGCAATCGCGGTCGCGGGCGACTCGCTGGAGGATGACGATGTCGCGGCTGTGAACTTTGCGCTTGGCGAGATCTGCATCGAGTTGGGCGAATACGACGACGCGACGCGGTATTTGGACCGCGCGCTCGAAATCGACCCGAATCTGGAGCGGGCGACCGACCTTCAGGTCACATTGGCTGAGAAGCGCGAGGATTGGGCCGCGGTGATCCGCTACAAGCAGGCCCGCATGATCGGTAAGGGCGATGTCTTTGAACGGTTCTCGGTGCTGCTTGAAGTCGGCGACATCTACCGTACCAAGATGAACAACGTCTACGGAGCCGCTGCGGCCTACAAGGAGGCTTTGGAACTGGATCCGGGGGCCAAGGTCCCGCTGATGCGTCTGTTCGATTTGTACCTGAAGACGGGCCAGATCGAGGATGCGTTGTTCACGATGGAACAACTGGTGAAGGCCGAGGAAAGCCCGGCGAAGCGCGCTGGACACTACATGACGATGGCCGCGATCCACCAGCAGAAGTCGAACGATGACCCTCGTGCTATCGAATTCCTGAACGCGGCGCTGGACGAGGACCCGGACGAATTGCAGGCGTTCAGGGCGATAGACGAGATCCTGACGCGGAATCGCGATTGGGCGGCGCAGGCCGAGGCCTACCGGCGCATGCTGGAACGGCTGCGCGGGCGCGGTAATGAAGAACTGGAATTCAGGCTGCTGTCGAACCTGGGCGAGATCTACCGGTCGCGCCTCAAGCGCAACGAAGACGCCATCGAAACATTCGAGGTGGCGAAGGAACTGCGCCCGGCCGAGCGGCGCGTCCATGAGATCCTGGCGCAGTTGTACGAAGTTACCGGTGACCAGGTAGACCGGGCGGTGGCCGAGCACCAGGCGATTGTAGCGATCGACCCGCTCGGGAAACAGTCGGTCGAGTCTTATCGCGCGATGTGGCGGTTGTACCGCCAGATGGGCGACCTGGACCGGTCATTCGTGATCGGTTCGGTGATGGTCGGTCTGGACCTGGCGGATGCCGAGGAACGGGCGTTCTTCGAGAGCAATCTGGAGCCAAACCTCCCGTGGTTCAAGGGCACCATCGAATCGCTGCGGTGGGAATCGCACCTGCTGGCGAAGGGCGAAAACACAGTGCTGGGCCGGGTTTTGCAGGTTCTTTACCAGGGCCTGGGGGTCGAACTGGGTGCAAAGGATCTGAGGGACATCGGACTTAGGAAGAAGAGCGAGATGGACCTGGATCAGCGGCTGTTATTCGTCAACGTCTACAAGGGCGTTACGAAGGCGCTGGGGCCGCTGCCGCACAAGGTCTACCGCGACGAAAATCCGACCGGGCTGAAATTGGAGTTCCTGTCGCCTCCGGCCCTGGTGGTGGGTGCCGACATGCTGACGGGCCACGATGAACGTGAGGTTGCTTTCTTCATCGGCCGGCAACTGTCGTACCTGAACCCGATGCACTTCCTGGCGGCGGTCAAGAACACGACTGAACTGAAGGTGTTCTTGGCGGCGGTGCTGAAGTTCTGCCGGCCGAACACGCAACTCGGGGCAGGCGCCGACGTGGTACTGCACCTCGTGAAGCTGATCGAACGGCGCATGCCTCAGCAGTTGAAGAATCAGTTGACGAGCCTGGTCGACGACCTAGCCAACAAATACCCGGCAATGGACTTCCAGGCGATGTTGGAAGAATTCTTCCAAAGCATCGAAATATCGTCGCTGCGTGCCGGTACGTTGGTGTCTGGTAGTGTCCCGACAGTGTTGGGCGTTCTCCAGGCCGAGGACGTCAGCTTCTCGGGTATGTCTCAGCGGGCGCGCATCGAAGAAGTGGTGCGGTTCGCAGTGTCCGATGATCACTTCCTGCTGCGCCGGGCGCTGGGTCTGGCGGTCGAGACTACCTAGGATTCGTCCGCTCCTGGTAACACGACGCGC
>CAZHDQ010000242.1:0-5098 GCA_964531595.1 uncultured Anaeromyxobacteraceae bacterium | reverse complement strand
GATCCACATGAAACCTCCAAAATGCTAGTTGATGCTAGATGTTGCTGGATGGTGAGTCAATCAGTTGGTGATAACTAGGTGAGAACAGTGCTTTGTGATGGACGGGAACATCTTGAAGTAACACCAGGAACTGCTGAAGTAGCCTAGGACTGAAAATCCGCGTGTCGGCGGTTCAATTCCGTCCCTGGGCACTCCATAACCCCTGCCACACTAGTGTTTGTGCCCTCCGTTACTGCAAATCGCGGTGCTTTCGGCTAGCATGCGACGGGTTCATGATTCCGGCAGGGGACAGTAGATGAAAGGCCCTGTGTCCACGACATTGAGCATGCCAGGGAAGGCCCGCCCAATGATGCAACGTGGGCGATCTACCAGACAAGGCAAAGGCTCGGCCAAAACGCGCTCGGCCGGCGATCCCCCGCCGATCGAAGCCGTCGACCAGACGCTTGGCAAGACCTACTATGTTATCGCCATCTCGGGCGGATGCCCGTCGAACCTCCTTGAAGCAGCGGCGTGGCGCGAACATTTTCGCGCCCGTGGATACGGCCCGGCGGATTCGCCAGACGCCGCCGACGTCATCGTGGTCAACACGTGTGCGGTGCGCCTGGACAAGGAGGACAAGTCCGCCCGGATCATCCAGGACTTCCAGGCGCGGTTCGGAAAAGACAAGCGTATTTTGGTAACCGGCTGCCTGGAGGGCATCAACCCCGAGCGGTTGCGCGAGGTGTTCCAGGGCGAGACCGTTCACCCGCCTGAGGGCTACCTGGAATTCCAGGCCGGCCAACATCGTTTCGACGAAAAAGACTTCGGCCGGCTGGACTTCAAGCACCACGTCGTGATGTTCCTGCGCAGTTGGTACTCCCAGGCCGAGCGCCTGGCCGGTCGGCAGTTCCAGCCGCTGCACAACCTGCTGCAATCGGTCATGGTTAGCGACAGATTCTACCTGCTGACCGTCGCCGTCGGCTGCCTGGGCCACTGTACGTACTGCGGCATCCGCAATGCCAAGGGACCGGTGCAAAGCCGCGACCTGGACGGAATCTTGGCGGAATTCGACCGCACGTTGGCCGATGGGTACAAGGACGTATGGCTGATCGCGGATGACCTGGGCTGCTGGGGCCAGGATCTGGGCTCGGGCCTGCCGGCGTTGCTGTCGGCCATGTTGTCGCGGTCCGGCGATTTTCGGCTGGTCATCAACTATCTGGGCCCGCAGTTTCTGATGCGTTATCCCGACGAACTGGCCGCTATTTTTCGCGACCCGCGGATCATCCTGGTCAACATCCCGATCCAGTCCGGCAGCAACCCGGTCCTGGAACGTATGGGCAGAAACGAGACCATCGACCGGTTGCTCGCGTGGGTCGACGCTGCGAAGCGGGACAACCCGGCGTTGGTTGCCAAGACGAACGTTATGGTCGGCTTCCCGGGCGAGACCTGGGCCGATCTGGTACGGACCTGGCAAGCCTTGCTGCGGTTCGATGCGGTCGTGGCGCTGCCGTACTCGCCGCGTCCTAACACGCCCGCAGCAAAAATGCCCGATCGGCACAGCCGGCTCGACGTCCAGGCGCGGTTGGCGGCGACGCAATTCGTTGTCTTGGCTGCGCATCTTGGCACGCTGGTGCGGTCCCTGGTGGGTAGGCAGGGGCCTGACGCTTGACCCCCATCATGCCGAAGGGGATACTGACTGCGATCGTTTTCCGACCCGGGTCTGTCCCGGTAACGCGGGTACGACATGAGGAATGAGTCAATGGCGGTTGAATCGCAGGGTAAGGTCCTTCGACTGCTGCTTGTCAACCCGAACATCGTTACCAAACGCGAGCACGTGCATCTGGGGATCCCGACGGTCGGAACGTATGTTCGGACCCATACTCGCCACGAGGTGCGGATTCTCGACTTCATGACGTCCTCGGCGCGCACCTGGCGAAAACGACTAAAAGCGACTCTTTCGGAGTACCGGCCGGACGTCATCGGGATGTACATCTCGTCGCCCTACTTTCCTGTCGCGCGCGAGGTGGCGGCGGCGATCAAGTCCTTGACGAACGTGCCGTTGGTCGCCGGAGGGCACCACCCGACGCTGGCCCCCCAGGCGGTGCTGGGAGACCCGTCGTTCGACTGGTTGATCGAGGGCGAAGGCGAGCGGGCGATGGTTTCGCTGATGGACACTCTGGCGGTCGACGGCCCGCTGACTGACATTCCGGGCCTTTGGTGGCGCGAGGATGGTGGGATTCGCCGAAACCCGAAGGCGAAGTTGCTGCCCGCCGAGGAATTTTGCGCGGTCGACCTGTCGCTGTTCGGCGACGAAATCCTGCGCACGAACTTCTACATCTGGGGCATCCTGCCGGTCATGGCCAGTCGTGGCTGCCCGTCGAAATGCTCGTTTTGTTCGACGGTCGAGTTCCAGAAACGCTATCCAGGCGAACGATACCTGAGGTTTAGGGACCCGAAGCAGGTGGTGGCCGAGGTCGCTGCCGATTACGAGAAATACTTACCGCTGGGCCTGCGGACCATCCAGTTTACCGACTTGAATTTCCTTATGAACGTCAAATGGTTGCGGGAGTTCTGCGACGAGTACCGGCGGTTGGGCTTGAACAAGAAACTGAAGTGGAGTGCGTTCACTCGCCCGGACCACGTGACGCCCGCCGCGATGGAATGCCTGCGCGACAGTGGGTGTGTCAACCTGCGCGTCGGCATTGAAGCGGCAAACCCGTGGATGCGGAACACCGTGTATCGAAAGGGCATCTCGCAGGATCGGCTTGAGACCGGGCTGCGGATGATCAAGGACGCCAAGATTTCGATCACCGGGTACTTTATGGCCGGTGGCCCGGGTGAGCGCCCCGAGTGGTTGCTTGAATCGCTGGAACTGGCCCGGCGTATCGGCGTCGATTTTCCCGTGTTCTTCATGTACAAGCCGCTGGCGGATAGCGACGTGCTCAAGCATGCATCGGCGCTTGGTTCGTTCGTACGCGCGGACGCCCAGGAGAAGGCGTCCGACTTTCTGCACGGTGTCAGCATGCACCACCGCCACATCAAGGCGTGGCAGTTGTCGACGTTCGTGTTGATGACACACGCGGCATTCGGCGTCCACCTGGTCCGGTACCAGTTGGGGCGGGCAGGTCTGTCGTGGTTCGGCGAGATGGCTCGCTACATGGTCAAGGCCATGAAAATGGGGTTTACACCGTACGGGGCGTTTACCTATTTCGTGTATTACGGAGGCGATCATCTGGTAGTGCCTTACCTGGCGCCCACCGAACCGAAGCCCACGCTTCCTTGGCGGGGCCTGCGAGCACTGGCCGGGCTTGTGCTGCCTCACTCGGGTGCGCCGGAACCTGTTTCGGCCAACCTGCCGGCCGGGGAGCCCGCACCGCTGGACCTGGACACCGTCGAAGGCGTCGAGGAACCGTCCCAACGGGTCATCAAGGGCACGGCGGGTTCGGCGCCCCGGGGGTTGCCGCGTCGCCGCCGGGTAACCGCAGATGCTCCGGTGTCGGGCACCAAAACGCGCCGTAATCGTTGAGTTCGTCGTCGAGGCATGTCCCGTCCAGGGCCAGTGATCGCCCCTTGCTCTCCAGCCAGTCGTCGCTGCCAATCTGGTAGTCCACCCGATCAATCACAATGCCGTTCCAGGACAAGACGATCCGGTCCTGCGGTGCGCCCAGTACGAAACGATCACCATAGATCCAGTGGGGCAGGATGCCGCCGTTGCGTGTCGGGTCTCCGGATCGCGCCAGCACAACGTAGCCGCGTGGCGGGATCTCCAGGACGCCGCCTTCGGGAAGGATGCGGACCCGGTCGTTGCGCTCGTCAGTCAGGGTCCAGCCCGCGATGTCGATTGGCTTGGTGCCTGGGTTGTACAACTCGACGAATTCGCCGGCTGATCCGGCCGCGACCGGCGCGTAGTGAAATTCCGTCAAGACGACGGCACCGGGAGAAAATGACTCGACCCGGCAACCCCGCGAGCAGCCGTCTCCGGACAAGGTGTTGCCGTCGTCACAGGCTTCCCACGCCTGCAGGACGCCGTCGCCGCACGCGACGTCTTGGCACGGGGATTCTGGCAAGCCGGGTGTGCCCATATCCCCTTGGCCGAAGGTGGCCGCAGCCCCGCACCAGTGCACCGGGAAATCGTTGGACGTTGCGTCGGTGTAGGCTGGGTCCAGCACTAGCGCCCTACCGGGTGCAAGCGGCCATGTCCCAGCCTGCCAAGCCACATGGTCGATGGCCACGTCTCCGCACCAAAGCGCTAAGTTACCGTGGGCATTGCCCAGTTTCAGTCCCGACCAGGCATAGTCGGCGCGAAACCCCCCGTTGACGCTGGGGTCGGCGTTTGCCGCCAGCACGGCGCGGTCGCCGGGTCGCACCACGATCGGGAACGGGCCATCGATGCGGTGGTGCTTCGCCGCAGCGACCAAGTCCCATCCGCGCAGGTCCACAACGTCATTGGACAAGTTGAGGACCTCTACGTACTCGCCCAGGGTGTCGGCGACCCGCGATGGGTCGACCATGATCTCGGTGATGACCAGGCCTCCGACGGGAGGACATGCTGGGGTGCCTTGTGCATCTGTGGCGTGCGATGAATCGCCGTCATCTGCCGGATACCATCCATCGGTTTGGGCATCGGGCGCGGCATCTTGCGCAGGGGCGGATGTGTCGGGGACCGACAGATCAAATGACCCCGGCTCAGAGCTTGCGGAATCCTCCCATGCCGTGTCAGGCGGACCGTTGTAGTCGCACCATGGGGCGGCGTGCGCGTCAGCCGCCTGGGAAGGGCCGGCCACATCCGGGGCCGGTGTGCAGGCGTTCGCGGCAAGCAGCAGCGGCAGCAGCACCAGTAATCGCAATGCAGCCAACACCACGGCGAAAGACAAGGACAGGTACAGGGTGCGACCCGCGGGCCGGGCGGGTGGTGCTATCCGAGTTGTCATGTCCGTTTCCTCGCTGGGGCCTCCTCCCTATCGAGCGTTGCGAAAATTCGTTTCAGCGGGTGAGCGGCGTGCGGATATCCCCGGCACCGAAAGCGGCATTGACATGACCCCAATTCACCTATTCGCCGCGACCCGGCCGGCGATCCAGGGCCATCTGTTGCGTTGCCTTCACCGATTTGGTGCTCGAT
>CAZHDQ010000241.1:0-5105 GCA_964531595.1 uncultured Anaeromyxobacteraceae bacterium | reverse complement strand
GCTCCTTTGGACGAGTTCGCAGAATGCCCCGCGGGCACCCAGTTCAATTTCTGTCGCCCGGGAGGTATTTGCCTAGAACTCCCTGATGAGCCAGGGTTGTTTTGCTACGAAATCTGCGGCCCCACCACATCGAATCCCCTCAACTCTATCAACCACCCAGACTGCTCTCGCGAAGCAGCCCAGTGCTCTGGCGACGTGTTCCCCATCACTGATTACGGGCTGTGCTCCCCAGAGTAGACTGTCCCACCCAAGAATGCCGTAGTTCGCTGCTGGCGCTTCCCCACTCGATCCGGTACCGTTCCACCGCCTTTTTTGCGGGTTTCCGATATGCAAGTCCGGCTTCTGTTCCCAAGTCTGTTCGCTTGTGCCGCATTGATCACTTCACTGGCCTGCAGTTCGACGGAACAGGCGAGCGACCCTGGCGGCACTGACGACACCGGGATGGACGTTCAGATGGACGCCGCAGCCGACACTGGCCCCGAGGTCCATCCACTGTCCGAGGCGTTTGCCACAGCGCTGGATAACGTACTCGCAGAATACCTTGCCTTTACCGGGGACCCGGGCGTCAGCGCGGCCTTGCGCATGCCCGACGGCGGGTTCTGGGCTGGTGCCAAGGGTCTTGCCGTGACACAGGATGGTGGCAAGGCCATGACCGTCGACAGCCAGTTCCGGGTTGGCAGCAACACCAAGCCGTTTGTGTCCACCCTTGTCGCTATGCTGGTCCAGGAGGGGAAGGTCGCGCTGGACGCCCCCATAACCACGTACCTTCCAGAATATCCCCAGTGGTCCGATATTACGGTCCGTCAACTCCTGGGGATGCAGGCGGGCATACCGGACTACATGTGGATTGGCGAATTCATGGTCGTTTCGGTGTTCGCTCCCGAAACACTCACCGGGCCGGATGTGCTGTTGGGATACGTGAAGGACCTGCCGCTTGAATACGAACCTGGCAGCAACTGCACGTATTGCAACACGAACTACGTCATCGCTGGGATGATCGCCCAGAAGGTGACTGGCAACCCGCCCGAGGTGGAGTTGAAGACCCGCTTCTTCGACCCCATGGGTATGACGCACACATTTCTGGACGTGGAAGGCAAGGAAGAACCGCTGCTGGCCCACGGCTATCTGGACCTGTCCATCGTCGGCCCGTCCTTCGGGATCGGCAAAGACGCCTTGGCAATGATCCCTTCTGACTGGTTCATGTCGGACAAGTTGATGGATTCCACTTACACATTCCCACCGATGTTCAGTTGGACCGCGGGCGCGATGATCACGACGCCTACTGACGCGCTCAACTTCATGCGGGCCCTCATCCGCGGCGGGATCGTGTCACCGGCCACCTTGGCGGAGATGCAAATGACCAACTCGTGCAGCCTCCTGGGTGCGCAGGTGGATTACGGCCTGGGCCTGTCCCGCGGGTCAGCGGAGCCTTTCGGGGATGCCTGGGGCCACGGTGGGTTGAACTTCGGGTACGAAGCGAACACCGTACACGTAACCGAGGCGGATTTCACGATCAGCCACATGCACAACTACTTGCCCGAACAGTCCTGGAAATTCCAAGATATGCTGGTGCAGCGTGCTGCAGCCGGGCCCGATGGTGCGCCTGAACCGTGCCTGCTGCCCGACGAGTTCTTTGCCTCGGATGACGGGGATCGTGTGCGAGTGCGGTTCCGCGGTCCGATCAACGAACTTGGACAAGATGTCGATGGTCTTGCGTGGGTCCGTGGGGCCCTGGGAGGCGAGGACGTGGCCCTATACGGGAGCGGTACCATGGCCCACCGGATCGAGGAAGGGGCGACGGCCGGCATCGAGGTGTCCTCGGTCGGACCGGCGCTGGCCAAGGAAGTTGACAGCCGGGTCACCAAACTGACCATCGACGCGAATCTGCTGGCAGGCAAGGACGGACTATTGTCCGACGAAGACGTTGCAGCCGGCGTGTCGGTGCTGGTGACTGAACAGCCCGCGACTGACCAGCCTGATGCCGGCAAATCGTGCGTTCTGGCTGTTCCAGACCTGTCGCGAACTGCGCGGGTGGCTTTGTGCGGCGGTGATTCGTTTCAGGCAACTGCCGGCCAGACGCTCAAGGTCTTCGCCGACCTGCCAGTGACCATGGATCCTGTCGCCGTGGAGGCGTGGCTCGTCGAGACGGGCCGGACTCGCTGCCAGTAGAACCCTAGCCTACTGCACGTTCACCCGCCTCCTGGCGATAACGCGCACATTGCCGTCTGTGTCGGTGGCTTCGACCTCCAGCAGGTGGAGGCAGTGCGACACGCCCGCCAAGCTGGCTGTACCGGCGTATCCCACGTTGGGGCATCGAGCATAGCCCGGATAGACGCCGCACACGTCGGCCCGAGTTTGGTCGAGGGACGGCGATGCGATGGCAGTTCCGTCCAGCAGTAGCCGAATCCGGCTGACGCCCTTGTTGTCCAAGACCCACCCGTGGAAATGGAAACTGCCCGACAACACGACGTCGGCGACGGGTTCGTCCAGCACCCCGAAAGGTGCCAAGCGCTTGTCGAGGTCGCTTGCCAGGCTGCGGATCGTGTCGAGCGAGCCCAGCATCAGGTACGCCCGCGCGATGACAGTACCGTGGGCCGGGATCGGGAATGTGAAGCGGGATCGGACGTTGTTGAACACCCCGAACTTCTGCCAACCCTGGAATGTGGTCAGGCGGTTCTCGTAGTAGATGCCAACACCATAATTCTGGGCCGTGTTTTGCAGCGCCACCCATCCGCCGGAACTGTCGAAGTTTTTGTAGAAGAAGCCGTCGTTGGCCGAGATATCGATGGGCACTTGGCTGCCCGCAGAATCCAGGATTACCCGCAGATCCTGGGTGCCGTCCTTGCCCCATGTCGCGTATAGCGTCGGGAATTCCTGGCCAGTGGCCCCGTGGTTGACGCCCGCCAAGTTGTCCACCTGCATCTGAATCTCGACCACGTTGGTCCCCACCCAACGCAACCGCTGGGTATAACGGACATCCGAGACGCGGCGCGACAGGACGGGATCGGTGCAACTGTCGCCGCTGCAATCTGTCCGATCCCAGTCTGGGTTCCACTGGTACGGCAGCACCGATGCCTCCAGCGTGCCGTTTTCCAGGCTAACCGATTCGACGCCGGAACCCTTGTTGCAGCGGTTGCCGCCCTGCACAGGGTTCCAGCCCAGATAACGGATGCTGTTGGGGCAGGCGTCGGCTGGGTTCGTCTGGCAAGAGGCGTTGTGGGCGCAGCCCTGCATGGCACGGGCCGGGTCGTATAAGGCGATCTGCACTTCGCGGCCAGTGTCGTTGCCGTCGATCACGTTGGAGCTGTTCACCCCGGGCTTGTTACTTGCCGATTTTTGCCCCAGGAAGATCATGGTGGCGCCCCAGTCCCGGCGAGTGCCGACCTTGAAACTGCCGTCCGAACTGTACAGGTAGTCGTCGTCGTAGCCGTTGGCGCGCGTCGATTCGGTTCGGCCGGCAGGGGATACGCCCGGGAGCGGCACCAGGGGCACCGGTTCAGGCGCGGGAACGGTCGTGCAGACACCCGGATCAAAGCCTGGATCGAAGCCCGGGTCGAAGCCTGGATCGACACCTGGATCAACGCCTGGATCGAATCCTGGATCGATGCCTGAGTCATCGTCCGAGTCATCGTCCGAGTCAAAGCCTGAGTCGACATCCTGATCGAATCCCGGATCGAGGCCCGGATCCGTGGTCGTGCCAGGGTCCGCCGCAGGGCCGTGTTCCCCATGAGCATCCAGGTCCGATTCGGCAGCCGCGTCCAGGTCGCCTGCCGCGTCTGAGCCTTTGTCTGTGGTTGATTCGTCGTCGGAACCGTCGTCTCGCGAGGCGGTGTCGGGGATGTCATTCCCGCCCGTATCCCCGGGCACGTCAGTGAGGATGACCACACGATCCTCGTCGAGCCGGAGATCCCCCGCTGAACCGCCGGTGCCGCAGGCGATCGAAAGCGCCGATGAAAGAAAGATGAGGACTGGCAAGATATGGGGTCGGATGTCCGCCTCCCGTTGCCGATCGCGCGGTTCCTTCAGGGGACTGCCGCCGGCAAGCCTGTCCATCGAACCGTGATTGTCTTGGCTTGTGTCATGGGTGTCAAGGCAGGGTTGTGCCGCGGACCAGAGCCTTTTCGCAATCTAGCGGCAACAGGATACCGTCAGAACCTGATAGGAAGGCTCATCAAGTCTATTTCTCGACTCTGTAGCGCGAAACCACGTAGATGAAGGACTGCACGTCGATGAAATCCTCGGTAACCAGCGCAGGATTCCCCAGTTCCTCCAGTGTCCTTGCCAGCAACCGCCCCAGTGTCATCAACCGGTCGTATGTGGTCCAGTTCACCAGGGAATCATACTGAAGATCGAACGCCAGGAAGTCGGCCGCCTTCTGAGACACGCCCGGCTTCAGAAACATGAAGTTTTTCGGGTTTGCTATGAACGGCAAGGCAGTCATGCTAGGCCAGCTTAACACGGGGGCACCCGGCGCCTGAAGAGCTTCAAAGGCTGCGGCCAGACGCTCGAATGCGGCCTGTTGTGGCTCATCCGCTTCGATGAACGCAAACAGGGCTTCGAAGTATGTGCGCGCGCCTTCGGCATCGTTCAGGCCGTCGTTGAAGGCAGCCTTTTCGGACGTGCTCATCAAGTTCAGAAGACCTAGCACCTTTCTGGCGTGCGTGACGATTTCATCCAATTCCCCGTTTGCCAGCAGACGGCTACCCTCGCCGTTACCCAAGAGATTCTGATAGGTCTCGTGAGCCTCTATCTTGTAGTTGCGTTGCCCGATTTTGCGGTCACCCAGGTAGCTGGGATCTTTGAAGCCTTCGGGAAACTGCTGCAGGAAGGACTCGACGGCCTGCGCGATCGCCAGCGGCGAACGGGCAAGTACCAGGCGGCCGTTCCGCAGTGGTAGGCTGTCCAACCAGGGATCGCTCTGGACAGGCGCGGGTTCCAGTATCGCGCCGCGCTCCAGATCAAACCACTTAGCGGCGTTGTCGATGTCCATTTTGGTTACGTCGCGAAAAAAGACCTGAACGCGATTTTCCTTGATATCCAGTACCTTTCCCGGTCCCCATTCGGGCCTCTTGGGCATCTCGACCAGCATGCCCACGACAAGTTCC
>CAZHDQ010000240.1:0-5107 GCA_964531595.1 uncultured Anaeromyxobacteraceae bacterium | reverse complement strand
AAAGCCGGTCTGGTCGACGTCCGGCACGCAGAACAGGCACGGGTAGCCGGGGTTGGGCTGCATCTGGAAGTAACATTCTTCATCGATCAGGCAGAAACCTTCGCGGATCTCGGTGATGCATTCGCCGGTTCCCTGGTCCCGGTAGGTTTCGATGCACAGACGGTCGTCCATCGGACACTCTCGGCACCACGGGCCTTCGCAATCGGGCGCGTCGAAGTCCACATCCGGCAGGTCCGGGTCGTAGCCTGGGTCTTCGCCTGGATCGAAATCGCCGTGATCCTTTGTGCCGGGGTCCAGCAAACCCGGGTCCTCGTCACCCAGGTCGCGTCCCCCTGGGTCAGGCGGCAACTCGGCGTCGGGTTGCACCAGATCCACGGTTGTTCCGTCGGACAAAACGTCGAAACCGCCCCCAGGGTCGCCGTTCGAGTCCCCCCCGCCGCAGGCCGCCAAGCCCCCCGCGAGTCCCAAGATGGCCAGCACTGCGATGGTCTTTCGTTTCATTGCATGTCCCGTGTCCGCGCCCGCAGGCAATTGTACAGGAAACGGGCCGGCAGTCATCCGAGAAACGGACTTCTAACCGGTTACGGGTCGCAACATACGCCGGCCGCAAGGGGTCAAGTCACCGCAGCCTGCCGCAGGCGGTCGACCGACGAGACGCCTTTGATGCGCAGGAGGGCGCGCAAAACACCTTCGAGCTGCCCCTGGTCCTCGACCTGTAAAACCATGCGAATTTCGGTCTGTCCGTCGCCCAGCGGCCGCGTGTAGATCGATGCGATATTCGCCTTGCGCTCGCTGATCTCCTTGGTGATCTTGGCCAGCACGCCTGGTTCGTCCTCGGCCACCGCGAACACCGGCGCGTCGAACATCCCTCCCGACTGCGTAACCCAGTGCGCGTCCAGTATCCGTTCGGCCTCGGACGTCGCCAGCGTCGGGCAGGACCGCACGTGGATCGTCACACCGCGCCCACGCGTCACGAACGCCTTAATAGCGTCCCCAGGAATCGGGTTGCAGCATTTCGCCAGGTGCAAAAGCATGTCCTCGACACCGTCGACGGCGATCCCCTCGTGGCGACGATTGAAGACATCCTTCAGGCGCTTGGCGACTCGATTGGCGTCGGGCACGGGTTCAGGGGCCGGCGTCGAATCCGGCCGCAACACCTGGACGACCTCCGCAGGGCGAACCTTTTCGATGCCTACCGTACGAAACAGCTCCTCGGGCGCCGCGAACCGGAAGGCCTCCAGTAACCGCTTTTGTTCCTCACCACCCGAAAACACCCGCTTCAGTGAAAGCCCGTGACGCCTGAATTCCTTTTCCAGCAACTGCCGACCGATCTCGACCGCGTGGGTGCGTTCCTCGGCCTGGAGCCACTGGCGGATCTTGTTCTGGGCCCGCGAGGTCGTAACGAACGACAGCCAGTCTAACTTGGGCCGGCTCCCCCTCGACGTCAGGATTTCAACCAGGTCGCCCGACCGAAGCGGCGTCGACAGCGGCACCAGTCGACTGTTGACCCGCGCGCCGGTACAGGAGTGGCCCACCTCGGTGTGAACCTCGTAGGCAAAGTCCAGCGACGTCGCGCCCTTGGGCAATACCAGCAGGTCGCCCTTGGGCGTGAACACGAAGACCTGGTCGACAAAGAGGCTGGACTGGACCGTTTCCATGAACTGGTCGGGATTGCGGACTTCTTGAGCCCATTCAATCAACTGTTTCAGCCAGTTGAAGCGTTCTTGATCGCGCGCCTGGACCCCGCCGCCTTCCTTGTAGGTCCAGTGGGCGGCGATACCCGATTCTGCGACGCGATGCATTTCCCATGTGCGAATCTGGATCTCCATCGGCTCGTTACGCGGACCGAACACCGACGAGTGCAGCGACCTGTAACCGTTGGGCTTGGGGACGTTGATGAAATCCTTGAAGCGCGAAGGTATCGGGGTCCACAGATTGTGGACATAGCCCAGCACCAGCCAGCAGTCGACGACCTCGCGACAGATCACGCGGAACGCAACGAAGTCGTACACGCGGTCCAGTTCGATCCCCTGCGTGCGCATCTTGCGAAAGATACCGTACAGGTTTTTGGGGCGACCGAAGACCTCGAAGCCCGACAGTTTGTTGGCTTCCAGAGTGTCGCGGATCTTGTCGACGACATCACGGATGAAGCCGGCACGTGCCTTCAAGCGGCGCTCTGCCTGCTCTTTGATGCTGGCGTATTCCTCGGGCCACAGGTAGCGAAAAGCCAGGTCCTCCAGTTCGGTGCGCACCCATGAAATGCCCAACCGCTCGGCCAGTGGCGAGTATATGTGCAGCGTCTCCTCAGATATTTCGCGCTGCTTCGCGGGCGGCTGGAACGTCAATTCCCGCATGTTGTTCAGGCGATCGCACAGTTTAACCAGAAGCACTCGGATGTCCTTCGACATCGCGACCAGCATCTTCTTGAAATTTTCGGCCTGCTTTTCCTGACGGGACGTGAACTGGTACTTCTCCAGTTTCGTCACGCCCTCGACGATCCGTGACACGTCCGCGCCGAAGCGTTCCTCAATGTCCATTGATCGGTCGGGCGCGTCTTCGCGGACATCATGCAGCAGGGCCGCGCACAGGCTGGGCACGTCCAGTTTCAGCGTCGCGACCAGGTCGGCTACGGCCAGTGGGTGCTGGATGTAGGGGATGCCCGACAGGCGGACCTGGCCTTCGTGGGCATGATCGGCATACGCGGCGGCCTGGCGGATCAAGTCCGTGTCGGCATCCGGCATGTATTCCCGGACCTTGATCAGGATGTCCTCAATCTGGTACACGGCACATCCACGTGGAGCCTAGGGGTATTATTGTACGTTCATCGAACAGAAACGGCCGAATTCAGTACAAGGTCTTGCGAAATGCCTTGTTGCCCAGGACGGACGCCACCAGTTTCGGCATGTGCCGGCCCCTGACGAATGCCCTTACGGCCAGCTTTTGCAGGTCGTAGCCGGCCTTGGAGTATGGGAACCACCACATCCGGCGGTGCATGAACGATGGCGAGCGGTCGATGTTGATGTGCTTGGGGTACACGAACTCCAGCAGGCCTTCGTTCGAGTGCGAGCGTCCCATGCCGGATTCCTTCATGCCCTGCCACGGCGTGTCCACCAGCGCGTAGGAATACGTCGCGTCGTTCACGAGGACGGAACCCGCCTGCACGCGCCGCGCCAGCGCCAACCCACGCACCCGGTCCTTGGTCCACACCGAAGCGGTCAGCCCATAAATCGAATCATTGGCCAACCGCACGGCCTCGTCTTCGGTCGCGAACGGCAGGATCGGCAGCAGCGGGCCGAAGGTTTCATCCACAACCACATTCATAGTGTGGTCGCAATCGACTAAAACCGTCGGCTGGAAGAAGTATCCGGGCAGGCTTTCGGGGCGCTTACCGCCCACCAACACGCGCGCCCCCTTGGCGACCGCGTCCTTGACGTGCTTGACCACTGTGTCCAGTTGCTCCTGGTTCGCCATTGGCCCAACGTCGATGTCGTGCTTGCCGGTATCGCGCCCTACGCGCAGTTTCGACGCGATCGCGACAACCTTTTCGACGAACGGTTCGTACACCTCGCGATCCACGTACACGCGCTCGACGGACGCGCACACCTGGCCACAGTTCGTGAACGCGCCCCACACCGCGCCCTGGGCGGCCATGTCCAGGTCGGCGTCGCGGCACACGATCATCGCGTCCTTGCCGCCCAGTTCCTGGACCGTCGGGATGAAATATTTCGCGGTCATTGCGGTGATCTTGCGGCCGACCTCGGTGCTTCCCGTGAAGACGACCTTTTTCACCGGCGGCGAAAACAGCGTGTCGCCCAGCGACGAACCGGTCGCGATCAGGGTGTTCAGCACGCCGGCCGGCAGTCCGCCACCGACGTTCAGGATTTCGTCGATCTTTTTGCCGATCAGGGCGACGTCGGAGGCCGGCTTGAACACCACGGTATTGAAAACGGGTAATTCCAGGGCGATACGACGCTGACGACGCCCAGCGGTTCGTAGGCGATCCGGGATTCCTTCAGGCTCTTGAGCAACGGGTTGGCCAGGCGGATCATCCGGTCGGCCAGCAACTTGGGCGCACGTTTCGCGTACAGCGTGATCAGTTCGGCTGCGATGAACACCTCGGACGTCAGCGCCTCGGTGCGCGGCTTGCCGTTTTCGGCCGATATCAGCGAGCACACCTCGTCGGCGTGTTCCAGCATGTAATCGCGCGCCCGCAGCAGGTACGCAGCACGCTCGGGGATCGACAGCGCCGCCCATGCCGGGAAGGCAGTTTCGGCCCGTGCAACGGCCGCCCGCACATCGTCCGCCGTCGCCAGGGGCACCTCACCCAGGGGTTCCAGGGTCGCCGGGTCGATCGATACCAGCATGTTCTGGTCCGCCTTGCGGAAATGGGCCATCGGGGACCTCCTTCATCGAGGGTTTTGAGCATGGCGCATCGCGTCGTGCGTGTCAATATGGAAACGGACCCTCGCGTCCGCTTCGACAGCTCGACGGTTCAACGAGGCCTCGGGGGCGCTTAAAACGGCGTTTTCCGCCGCTACCAAACAAACCAACGCCGACAAGTGACAATTCCCCTTGACAGGATCTGTGTCGCTGAGTATTTTGTTGGCCGGTTTTTTGAAAACTTGCGGGAGTAACTCAGTGGTAGAGTGCGACCTTGCCAAGGTCGACGTCGCGAGTTCGAATCTCGTCTCCCGCTCCGCAGTAACCTGCCGATGTTCCACCACTTTAGAAAATTCGTTTAAACTACCTTCTAGGCTGCACTCTATGCATACACCATCGACACCTCGGTGAACGCGGACCAGGGCAGCGCCGACAGTTATCCCCACCTCAATCCAGATAAAGCGCCGAACGCAACCATCAGCTAGAAATTTGCCCGCCTCTTTTAGAAAATCCTTGAGGAATCCACCTACTTCCCGATCGGACAGGCTGCTCTGGTCCTCTTTGGGACTCGCCGGTTACTACGCAAGGCGCCCATCAAGGCACCGGTCCACAATCACCGGACGCAGCGGTCCAGTACGCCGTTGCCGAAACTGTACAGCAGGCCGTCTTCCAGGACCTTCAGGGCGCAGGCCCACTCGTTTGGCGGTCTGGAGCAGATGGCCAGGTG
>CAZHDQ010000239.1:0-5110 GCA_964531595.1 uncultured Anaeromyxobacteraceae bacterium | reverse complement strand
GAAGTTCCGCGTGTTACCGGACGCAAGCCACACCTTGGGACATTCGCGTGCCACGATACATCCTGCGTAAGAACAAGCGCGCCCAGCGGAGCGCGATGCCCGGCGGACGCCTTGGGGTCGCGGCGGTCGCGCCAAGCACGCATACCATTATGAATTTCCAAGCACAGCCTGCAGCGCCCGGATCTTGTCCCGCAGGTCCGCCGCGCGCTCGAACTCCAGGCGCTTCGCCGCATCCTTCATGTCGCGGCGCAATCGGTCGATCAACTTCGCAGCCTCGCGCGGGTCCGCAATCAGCGTCGCTAAATCCGAGGGCTTCTCGACGCCCACGCGGCGGGCCGCCTCCTCGGCCTGATCCACAAACACCAACTTGCGGGTCGTGCTGCGCGGCGTGATGCCGTGCTCGCGATTGAACGCCTCTTGCTTCTCGCGGCGCTGCTCGGTTATTTCCAGCGCCGCCGCCATCGACCGCGTCACCTTGTCGCCGTACATGATGACCGTGCCACCCACGTTGCGCGACGCGCGTCCGAACGTCTGGATTAAAGAACGCGTGCTGCGCAGGAAGCCTTCCTTGTCCGCGTCCAGGATTGCCACCAGCGACACTTCCGGCAGGTCCAACCCCTCCCGAAGCAGGTTGATGCCAACCAGCACGTCGAACACACCCATTCGCAGGTCGCGGATGATGTCGATTCGCTCCAGCGTGTCGATGTCGCTGTGCAGGTAGCGCACCCGGATGCCTGCCTCGGCCAGATACTCGGTCAAGTGTTCCGACATCCGTTTGGTCAGCGTCGTCACCAGTACGCGTTCCTTCCGATCCACGCGTACACGCACCTCGTCCAGCAGATCGTCGACCTGGTGCGTCGCCGGTCGCACGTGGACTGTCGGGTCCACCAGTCCCGTAGGCCTGACGATCATCTGGGCCACCCGCGCGCCCGCCTGCTCGACCTCCCAGTCGCCAGGAGTCGCCGACACGTATATCGTCCGCCCCCGGCGCAGGTTGAATTCGTCAAACCTCAGCGGCCGGTTGTCCACCGCCGACGGCAGCCGGAATCCATAATCGACCAGCGTGTCCTTGCGGGCCCGGTCGCCGCGGTACATCCCGATGATCTGGGGTACGGTCAGGTGACTTTCGTCCAGTACCACCAGGAAATCCTTCGGGAAATAATCCAGCAGCGTCGGTGGCGGTTCCCCTGGGGCCCGTCCCGTCAGGTGCCGTGAGTAGTTTTCGATGCCCGCCACGCGCCCGAATTGTTCCAGCGACTCGATGTCCGACAGCGTCCGCTGCTCGATCCGCGCCGCCTCCAGCACGCGGCCCGCCCCCTGCAATTCCTGCAGGCGTTCCTCCAATTCGTCCTGGATACCGACGATCGCCCGTTTCAGGCGGTCCGGCGTCGTTACATAGTGGCTGTTGGGGTATACCGCGTACTTTTCCAGCCGGCGAACCTCGTGGCCAGTGATCGGGTCGAATTCCACCAGTGCCTCGACCGTGTCGCCGTACATGTCGATTCGCAGCGCCTTCGCGTCCTCGTAGGGCGGGTACACCTCGATCACGTCGCCGCGCACCCGGAAGGTCCCGCGCTCGAATCCGATGTCGTTGCGGTCGTATTGCAGTTCGACCAGTTGTTTCATCAAATCGTCGCGGTCGATTTCACCGCCGACTTCCAGGAACACGACCAGGCCGTAGTACGCCTCAGCCGAGCCAAGTCCGAAAATACATGACACCGACGCCACAATGATCACGTCGTTACGTTCGAACAGCGACCGAGTCGCCGAATGCCGCATCCGGTCGATCTCGTCGTTTATCTTGGAATCCTTCTCTATGAACGTATCCGACGCCGGGACGTAGGCCTCGGGCTGATAGTAATCGTAGTACGACACGAAGTACTCGACGGCGTTGTCCGGGAAAAACTGCTTGAATTCCGCGTATAACTGGGCCGCCAACGTCTTGTTCGGCGCCATCACCAGCGTAGGTGCCCCAACCCGCGCAATCACATTGGCGATCGCAAAGGTTTTCCCCGACCCGGTCACGCCCAGCAGCACTTGATCCCGGGCATCAATGCGCAGTCCCGCTTCGAGCGCCTCTATCGCCCCCGGCTGATCGCCCGCTGGCTGAAATTCGCTTTGCAGACGGAACATCAGACTGTCCGTGTCAAAAGGGGATGTCGTTTCGGGCTACAGATCCTTGGGCTTCGTCTGGTTCCAGAATCCGCCAGTTGAAACGTGCGCCTTTTCGACCCGATCGTAGAAATCGATGATCCGACGCACGTAGGCCCGTTTTTCGATGTATGTACCCGGGTAGAAACTGCGTTTAAACCCATAAATCACAATGTTTTTTAGTTCATGCGACGAAAGCCCGAAATGTTGGATCGCGAGAAGCAGCTCTTTCGTCACCGTCGTGTTCGACACCAATCGGTTGTCGGTACATAGGGTCGTCGACAGCCTCGCCTCCAGCATCCTCTTGAATGCGTGTTGCGACAGGTCCTTGATCGTCGGGTTCGTTTGCATGTTGCTGGTCAAGCAGACCTCTAGCGTGATCCGCCGATCGGCGATGTATTCGGCCAGTCGCCGCACGTACTCGTCCTTGTCCTTGATGCTTGGTGCCGCGACCATGCTTGGGGTGAGCAGATAATAGCCGTGCCCCAGTCGGTCAGCATAAAGGTCTGTGATGGCCTGAAAGATCGATTCTGGGCCGTAGGCCTCGCCTGCGTGGACCGTCTTTTTAAGGAAGTTCTTGTGCGCGTATTCGTAGGCGTGCCGATGGTCCTCAGCCGGATAACCTTTCTCGCGTCCCGCCAGATCGAAGCCGGTAATAGGGATACCGAATCGATCGCGGATCGCCACGGCCGCCTGCGCCAGTTCAAGGGAGGCTGACTGCATCACCTGTTTGTGCGGCGAGAACGGATGTACCCGGAACAAATCCTTGTAGTAGGCCGAGAAGTTCTCGTCGAAATACCGCATCGCGCACACGGTTATTGCGTACGTGAATTCGGGCTCGTCGGTGCCGGCTTCAGGCCCCCCCAGCCGCTTGTTGGCCTGCGCCGCGGCTCGTGATAGCCCGCGGTTGACGGATTGGAGGACCTCGTCCATGCCCAGATTTGCGTGCGCGTGCAACTGGGGTGCAAAGCGGACCTCGAAATAGCGGACGCCCTCGACGTAGTTGTCCTCGGCCAGTTCAAAGGCCGCGCGCTCCAGCGATTCTGGGTCCTGGAGCACCGCGCAGGTGTAAGCGAAACCTTTCAGGTATTCGACCAGGTCCGCATAACGGTCCTTGAAGACCAGTTCGCGCATGCCCTGGGGCGTCATCGACGGTAGTTCGACCCCGCGCTCGCGGGCCATTTCGATCAGGGATTCAAGGCGAAGCGACCCATCCAGGTGAACGTGAAGGTCCGTCTTTGGCAGCGCCTGGATGAATGCCTCGCTGACTTCAGGCTTCACGCTTCATCCTCCTTCAGGCCTCTAAACAGGCGGCCCGCGTGGCGGCATTCGGCTTCGGCGGCGTCGACGATGTTTTCCATCGTGATGTGCGTTTCGTCGCGGGCGGCGCGATAGGCGGCTCGCAGCAGCGCGTTCTTGATGTTGCCGCCCGCCAGTTGGAAGGATTTTCCCACTAATTCCCAGTCGATATTCGAGTCGATCGGGCATTCACGCGGGACGTGATTTCGCCAGATTTTCGCGCGGTGCTCGGCGTCGGGGAAGGGGAAGCGGATCTTGAATTGGATCCGCCGGTCGAACGCCTTGTCGATGTTCTTTTCCAGGTTCGTCGTCAGCAGCGCCAGGCCTTCGTATCGCTCGATTTCCTGGAGCAGGAGGTTGGTTTCCATGTTGCTGAAGCGGTCCACGGATGTTTCGACCTTGACGCGCGTCGAAAACAGCGCGTCCGCTTCGTCGAACAGCAGGATCGAGTTGTTCGCCCGCGCGGTCGCAAATATGCGCTCGATGTTCTTTTCGGTCTCGCCTATGTACTTGGACATGACCCGTGGGATGCTGATCTGGTAAAGGTTTTGGCCCAGGGCGACCGCCAGGATTTCCGCGCACAGCGTCTTGCCGGTTCCCGGTTCGCCCAGCAGCAGACACGCCAAGCCCTTGCCGGTCGTAAGTCGCCGTCCGAATCCCCATTGCGTCATGATGAACGCGCGATGTTTTGCCGCATCCAGCAGGTCGCGGACCATGCTCATTTCTTCGTCGGGCAGGATCAGGTCGTCCAGTGTCAGGCGGACCTTGCTGCGCCGCGCGTATTCGGCCATGTCGGCGCGTACCTGGGCCCAGGCGCCCTCGATGATGTCCTCGCGGGTGATGGCATCGGCACCTCGCGACGCCGCCATTTCAACCGCGACGCGCACGGCGTTGCGGATCTGGGCGCCGGTGAACTCGAAGTCCAGCGCCAGTTGCGGGATACCCAGGTCACCCGTGGTTGCGTGCCGGCCCACGTGCAAACGCCATATCGCCTCGCGGTCGTCCTGGTCGGGCAGGGCGGTTTCGACCTGCCAAGCGACGTGGCGTTCCACCGCGGGGTCCAGCGAAGACGAATCCGCGGTCAGCAGCAGGGACACGCCAGGATGCGCATCCAGCGCGTCGAAGAAGGCCGATAGACGCTGTGACCTGGGGCCAAGGATGGCCTCGGGTCCATCGAATGCCAGCAGTGCGTTGCGGAAGCGGGCTTCCTGGAAGATCGTTGCCAGGATGTCGGGGAACGGCTGGTCGTCGGCCCCCAGTCGACCACAGTCGACAGTGATCAACGGACGTCCTGCGGCTGTCGCCAGCACCTCGGCCAGCATGGTCTTGCCGGTGCCCGACGGCCCCTTGACGCCGATGCATACGCCCGGTCCGGTCGGCAGCGCCGCACCGAGGATGGGCCGCGTCAGCGCCAGCACCGGTGCCAGGGTGTCGGGGTCCATCGCCAGTTCTTCGGCCAGCGTGTCTGGACGCGATAATCGGCACGAGGCCGACAGCGTCCTGTCCAGTAGGTCGTGGTCCAGCAGCAGATTCAGCAACCGGTCCGGGATGCGGACCTCGTGGGACTGCAGCGAATCCCCTACTGCATCCCGGGGCAACGACAGGGCGACCAGGTGACCGTCGATGAGCGGGGACCCAGGCTGGAACAAGCGCCTAGCGG
>CAZHDQ010000238.1:0-5113 GCA_964531595.1 uncultured Anaeromyxobacteraceae bacterium | reverse complement strand
CCGAAGCTTCCAACCACGGATGATCTTGACATTCCCAGCGGTCCTGACCTACGCTAACGGGGCGTTTGGCAATTGTTTAAACCAAAGTCAGTCAGGAGGTGTCCTAATGTCTCGTAGTAGGATGACGGTTGTGGTCGCAGGGATGGCGTTCGGCGCCCTGCTGTTCACGGCCTGCGGACCGAAGTACCCCGCTTGTGACAAAGATGAAAATTGTACGGAACACGGCGAGTTCTGCGTGAATAAGTTGTGTGTCGAGTGCGCGATGGACAACCACTGCGCAGCCAAGGGCGCCTGCATGACGTGCGGCCTGAACAATTCGTGCGTCAAGCCGGCCGGCAGCGCAGGCGATTGCTGCACAGCGAACGGCGACTGCCAGCAGGGCAAGTGCTACAAGGCGGGCGGCCTGACCGGGATTTGCGCCCAGTGCGCCGGCGAAGGCGACTGCGGCTCCGCGATGAAGTGCGTGGGCGGCAACTGCGTCCCGAAGGGCGAATGCGGCGAAGGCATGCCTGCGTGCCCGAATGGCAAGGCCTGTGTGAACAACATGTGCGTCGTCCAGGAATGCCAGTTGGCGCCAATCTATTTCGACTTCGACGAATCGTCCATCCGTGCTGACGCCCGGACAACCTTGAACGGGAACTACGAGTGCATGAAGGAGAAAGGCCAGGCTATCCTGGTCGAAGGTCACTGCGACGAACGCGGCTCCGACGAGTATAACTTGGCGCTGGGCACCCGCCGCGCCAAGGCTGGCCAAAAGTTCCTCCTGAACCTGGGTGTCAAGCGGAATGATGTCAACATCACCTCGAAGGGTGAGGAACAGCCCGCCTGCACCGGCGCATATGAGTCCTGCTGGGCACAGAACCGGCGCGACGAGTTCCGTTTCCGCTAGGCGCGTTTGTTTTGACGTCCCTGCTCCCCTCGCTCGGTGGACCATGACTCGTGTCATCATCCTCCTGATCGCGTCCGCCATGCTGCTGCCGGGGTGCGTATCCATCTGGCACTTTAACGACCTTGAGTTGCGCGTCGCGGACCTTGAGACCCAGAGAACCGAAATGACGGCTCAGCAGGCCCAGGATCGCGAGGACCGCGAGACCATCCGCAAGGAACTGGTCGACGCTACCGAGGCGCTGCGGCGCGGCGGTGCCAACCTGGGGGCCGACGTGGATGCGCTGAAATCCGACGTCGCTCGACTGCGCGGTACCGACGAGGAACTGGCGTTTGGAGTGAACCGGAACCGCCAGGATGTAGATGCGATCAAGAAGACGATGGACGAACGCCTGGGCGCCCCAGTGGTGCAACTGCCTGACGGTGTGGCGGAGGACCGGGAGGCGCTGTTCCAGGCGGGCCGCGATGCCTTCGACAAGGGCAACGATTCGATGGCCCGTGGGGCCTTGCGGCGATTCGTCGAGACGTTTCCCGACGAACCCAGGGCTGCCGAGGCCCAGTTCATGATTGCCGAGACCTTCTTCAAAGCGGGCCAGTACGGACAGGCAGTCCGGGATTTCCAACTGGTCCACGATCGGTACCGCGGCCGCGAGGGCGCACCGGTGGGCAAGGCGCTGCTGCGAATCGCGGAGGCGCTGTTGAAGCAGGGCGACTGTAAGAAGTCGGTCGGCGTCTACCAGTACGTGATCGACTACGACAAGAAGGCACCCGAAGCCGCCAAGGCGCGGACGATGCTGGCCACCCTGAAGAAGACCTGCAAATAGCGTGGAGGCGCCATGGGTTGCGGCCGTGTACTTCTGTGCATCCTGTTTCCGCCACTGGCGGTCCTGGACCGCGGTTGCGGGTCGATTGTACTGGTGACACTGCTGACGCTCGCCGGCTGGGTTCCCGGGGTGGTCGGCGCCCTGGTCATCAACAACAACCGAACCCCCTGACCGCAATGACACGAGGATCGCTCAGTCCGGCGGTGACGCGTCCGGGTCGTACCGAAACAACGGTCCGCGCACGCGCTCCTTCAGTTCCCGACCGAACCTCCGGCGCCAGTCTTCCTCGAACACAACCCGCCGCAGCAGGGCTCGCAGCCAGACTACATCGTCAATATTAAAACGCCGCAGCAGCGCCGGCGGGCGATATCGACGGACCTCGGCCCGCGCGGCATCCAAAGCGGCGGGGGCCCGCGCCAACGCCTCGAAAGGCAGCGAATCCTCTTTTGGGCGCTCGACACGCCCCACGTTGCGCAGGAAGAATTGCGGCACAGTGTGCGCCAAGCCCCTCGAAACTTCCGGGGGCGGCTCGATCTGGCGAACCGTGAACTCGCGACCGCGGCGCTTCAAGCCACGACGGAGCAGGGAACGGGCCATGAGGTACAGCGGCAGGTCGTCCATTGACCGCGGCCCAGGAAACGACTCCGCGACGCCTGGCCGGTGGTAGCGCGCCGCCATCAGGGGCCAGCAGAGCTCGACCGTCAAGGTCCACTGGGCCGGGACAGCGGTATCACGATTTTTCGACGCGGATCTGCTCGGCCTCAACGGCTTCCTCCTCGACTGCCCAATACTCGGACGTCGCCTCCGTCGAGATCGTACCCCCAAGCTCCTCAAGGAAGGCTGTAATTTCCCGACACTTTCGTCCCTTGACCCCCTTGACCCCGAAGGCCAGGGTGCCGTCGGGCCGGACCTCGATGTCGATTTCCAGCGCCATGGTTATCCCCCCGCCGTTAGTACCTGCGAACCTTCAGGTGAATCGATTGGTCCTCGGTCGTTTCCTCGGACGCCAGGGTGTACCCCTGTTTTGTCAGTTCCTGTCGAACCTTCCGATAGGCGTAGCGCTGTGTAACCGCCTGGACAAACTGCTGTTCTGTCACGCCGCGCGTGGTCTCGACGCCCCACCAGTCGGCAACAAACATGACGCCTTCTTTTGTGACCCGAACTCCGATATCGTAGGTCCGACTGGCCTGGATCACCAGGTCCGCCGGCTCCTTCTGGTCCAGGTAACCACGGACCTTCACCGTCTGGCCGGCCTCGGCCTCAGCGAACGCATATCCCAAATCCTCCAGCGCCTGCTTCAGACAAACCAAGTCGTGAATTTTGGTCTGAACCGTCGTGAAATGGGACATCGCAGCCTCCTCACCAGCCCGCGGGCGCAGATCAGGTCATCTCGATGCGATCGACCCGCCGATCGGACCCGGCATCGGGGCCAGGCGAAGCACGACGCGCCCGTCCGTCCGCCCAATCGCGCATGGCGTCGATTTTTTCCTTCATCGTGAACGACAGCGGGACCTGTTCGGCCAAGCTGCGCAACACGCGCTCAGTGGTCAGGTCCTCGCCACGCTCGAATGCGTCGTACAGGGCCGAAGTCACCGCCTGCTCGACCTCGGCACCCGAGTATCCTTGGCTCGCGGCAACGATCGTATCCACGTCGAATGTCCCAGGGTCGCGCTGGACGCGGCTGCGGCGGTTCACCTTCTCGATCTGGATGCGAAAGATGTCTGCCCGCTCGTCGGGGCCCGGCAGGTCCACGAAAAAGATTTCGTCAAAACGCCCCTTGCGCAACAGTTCCGGCGGCAGCATCGACACGTCGTTGGCCGTCGCGATCACGAACACCGGCGTTGATTTTTCCTGAAGCCACGTGATGAAGGACGCGAAAACGCGGGCTGTGGTTCCGGCGTCGGATTCCCCAGACGACTTCGTGCCCGAGAAGCCCTTCTCGATCTCGTCCAGCCACAAGATCGACGGCGCGACGGCCTCTGCTGTCCGGATCGCCCGGCGGATGTTTTCCTCGGACGACCCGACCAGCGACGAAAACACCTTACCGACGTCCAGGCGCAACAGCGGCATCTGCCACAGCCCCGAAACCGCCTTGGCCGTCAGTGACTTGCCGCAGCCAGGTACGCCGATCAGCAGGATGCCGCGGGGGATCGGCAGGCCAAATTCCCGGGCGGGGTCGGTGAACGCCAGGTGCCGTTTCTTGAGCCATTCCTTCAGGATGCCCAGGCCCCCGACGTCGGACCACTGGGTGTCGGTTTCGAAAAATTCCAGGATGCCGGACTTGCGGATGATATGTTTCTTTTCCCCAAGGATCGTCGCGATGTCGAAGTCGTGCTTGCGCACCAGCGACTTGGAGAGCACGTAGCGGATTTCGTTGGCGGTCAGGCCCAGCGAGGCGTCCACGACACGCTGTCGCTGATCCGGATCCTTCAGCATCGCGATTTCGGCACGGGCGTTTGTCGGGACGCTGTCGAGGATCCCCTCCAGGATCCGGCCGATCTCGGCGGCCTCGGGCAGGTCGAAATCGACAACCGCCATGTCCTTTTCCAGTTCCGGCGGTGCCTTGAAGACCGGCGATAGCAGGATCAGGTGCTTTTTGTGCCGCGATGTATTGGCGAAGGACTTGCACAGGTCACGCAACCTGCGGACGATGGTCGGGTCGGTCAGGTACGGATGGAAGTCCCGCATCACGAAGATCGCGTGATCCTCGTAGCTATCGACGTTCTCGAGGGCACGGACCGGGTCTCTGACGTCGCGAGACAGCGTGTTCGCTTCCTCGCGAAAGCCTTCCGTGATGCTCCAAAGCACGACGCGGCGGCCACGGCGCCGCCCGATATCGTGCAGCAGATCCTCGACGCGCTCCTCCTCCGGGGACACGACGTAGATCAACGGGTAGGCCGCTTTGATCAGATCTTCGATTTCCTGAGAACTGGGCACGCCGGTTCGCATGAATCCCCCATAGATCGGCCTGGGTGGCCGTTCACTCAGCGGGGTCTTGAGGATGGCCGGCCCCGGATCGTGCGGCCTGAATCCGAGCCACACCATCCACCAGGATCCGGAGCAATTCACCGACCCCTTCGGCTGCCTCGCCCGGCGTTGCCCCGCCCAGGGCACCGGCCACATCCGGCGGCAGATCAAGGCCATCCAGTGCCGCCAGCGCCGCTTGGATACCGCGCAGGTCCGCCAGCATCACCACCAGATCGTCCAGCAGCGACGACACGGCGGCCTCACTCTCCGGGGACGCCGGGCGCCCGGATGAAGGAACAGATTCCACAGCAGGCAAAGGCCTAGCCGACAAATCTTCGACACGGGCCTGGAACGTTATGATCTGTCGTTGCGCCTGGGCCAGTTCCTCGGCCATACGTGCCGCCTCGACCCTCCGGTCTTCTTCGGCCGTCTGCCTA
>CAZHDQ010000237.1:0-5115 GCA_964531595.1 uncultured Anaeromyxobacteraceae bacterium | reverse complement strand
AAGTGGGGGCAGTTGTCAATCCGCTTTACGGCACGAAGTTCGCTAACAGATCGATGTTGGGGCGCGCGCCCCTGTCCCAGGCGGGGTAGACGTGGCAATGGCTGTGCAATCGGTGCGGGGTCGCGGTGTACGGTGCCGCAAAGCGTCAGTGGGGGTGGAATTGAAAAGGCTGGGCCAGCGGGTTCGGGGATTGGGGCCGGCGGTCGTAGTTGTGGCCACGATCGCAGGGTGGGCGGGGGCGGCCTTTGCGGCAGACGACTGCCCGGGGGACTTCGACTGCGACGGGGTGCCGAATGCGATCGACAACTGCGTGTTTGTTGCGAACCCGGACCAGGCCGATCCGGATCGCGACCTATTAGGGTCGGTCTGCGACGGTTGTCCCTACGAGCCCGAAATTTTTGCCAATGCACGCGACGACGACGCAGATGGGGTCTGGAATGCGTGCGACCTGTGTCCCGGGGTTTACGACGAGACTAACTCGGACCAGGACGGGGATTTCATCGGTGACGCCTGCGACAACTGCCCGACCGTGTGGAACCGGAACCAGGCCGACCTGGATTTGGACGGGGTAGGCGATGCCTGCGACGTCGATGCCGATGGGGACGGGATCTGCGACGCCGGAGGGACCGTGGTTGGCGTCTGTGTCCCAGGGAGCGGACCGTTTGGCGTCGACAACTGCCCGCGATACGCGAACCCTGGGCAGGAGGACGCAGATGGTGACGGTATCGGCGACCACTGCGAGATGGATGCCGACGGCGATATGACGTGCGATAGCCGGCCGCCGCCGCCGAATTACCCCTATTGCAAGAACGGAATGGATAACTGCCCTGGAGTGGCGAACAACCAGCATGACCACGACGGCGACGGGGTGGGCGACGCCTGCGACAACTGTTTCGACGTGCCAAACAACGTCGGTTGGTACGCGCAACTGGACTCGGACGGGGATGGGGTGGGCGATGCGTGTGACAACTGCATAGACGTACCGAACTTCCTCCAAAAGGACGCCGATGGCGACGGATTTGGGAACGCTTGTGATAACTGCCCGATCAACTTCAACCCGGACCAAGCCGATTTTGACGGCGACGGCATCGGTGATGCGTGCGAATGTCCCATCCCGCTTGCCTGCAACCCGGCGCATCAGGATTGTGTGCCGGAACTGCTTTGCGTTGACGGCGACCCTTGTACCACCGACGCTTGCGATCCCCGTGTGGGGTGTGTGTTCGTCGAAAAAGACTGCGATGACGGTAACGCTTGCACGACGGACGGATGCGATCGGGACACGCTAGGCTGCTGGCACGAACCGGTTGTTTGCAATGACTGGGAACCCTGCACGCTCGATTCGTGTGACCCGGCGACCGGGTGCGTGTTCACGGTGCGCGAAGGGGATTGCGACGACGGATCGAAATGCACGCTGGACGATGTGTGCATGGCGGGCGTGTGTACTGGCGCAACCCGCGATTGTGCCGACGGCAACCAATGTACGGACGACCACTGCAAAGCGAGTTTCGGGTGCTGGTACACGGATACGGTCGGGCCCTGCGACGACGGGGACGCCTGCACTGTGGACCACTGCGAGGAAGGTGGCTGCATCGGGTTGCCGATTACCTGCGATGATGGCGACCTGTGTACCGATGACGCGTGTGACCACGACCTGGGCTGCCTGTTCACGCCACGGTTGTGTCCGGTCGGCGGGACCTTCTGCACCCCGAACCGATGCGACCCTGAAACGGGGGACTGCGCGCTGCTTCCCCTGGACGACGGAACCGTTTGCGATGACGGGTTGTTCTGTTCGGACGGCGATGCGTGTGCCGGGGGCGAATGCCTGCCGGGTCCGGATCGGGATTGCGGGTACCTGTCGACGGACTGTCTGTCAGGGCGGTGCGACGAGGATTCGGATGCCTGCGTGGCGGACGCCGTCGAGGACCTGACGCCTTGCGATGACGGCGACGTGTTTACCAAGGAAGACGCCTGCCTGGGCGGGGCTTGTACCTACGGGTATCGCGTAGCGTGCGCGATTGTCGGGCAGGAATGTGCAGACGACGGCGATGCCTGCAACGGCACCTTGTGGGAATGTGACCCTGAACTGGAAAAGTGCGTTCTCATTGATGCCCCGGTCGTCTGCGACCCCCCGAATGGCCTGTGCCGCGAGGTGGCCTGCCGTCCATCCGACGGCGCGTGCGTCGAGGTGCTCATCGACGATGCACGGGCCTGCGACGACGGGGACGCATGTACGGCAAACGATCGCTGCGAAGGTGGCTCGTGCGCCGGCGACACGGTGGCCTGTGACGACGACAATGAATGCACCGACGACCGCTGCGACCCTGTCGGCGGGTGCTTGTTCGACCCAAATCAAGCGTCCTGCGACGACGGGAATCCATGCACGGTGAACCGGTGCCTGGCCGGTGCGTGCGCCGTGTTGGAGGGCGTGGCCGACTGCTGCCGCGCCCACGAGGATTGTTTTGAAGCATTCACGATGTGCGACCTGGGCGAAAACCGTTGCGTCGAGGTGCAGTGTCGATTGTGCGATGACGATGCGGACTGCGGTATTGAAGGCAATGTGTGCCGTCAGATGACGTCAGGCCGCTGGTGTGTTGCAGGCTGCCCGGAAGGTCAATGTCCCGAGGGCGCTACCTGTACAACGCTGCGCGACGGGGCGTGGTGTCTTCCCGATGCCGGGGACTGCCGGCCGCAGGAAACCGAACCGGTGCCGGAAGCGGTGGCGGAAGTGGCGCCTGAAGCGGTACCTGAATCCGTGCCTGAACCGATGCCTGAACCCATCCCTGAACGCGTGCCGGAGCCTGTACCGGATGCCTTCGAAGAAGGGGGGGCGTCGGCTGACGTGGGGTACGACGAGGGTTCCGTGTCCGACACTGTGCGCGATCCCGGCGCGGGTCGCGATGACCATGCCTTCGGCGAAGTCGCCGGCCTCGATATACAGATCAACGGTAGGGACAGTGGCCCAGTGGTCGGCAGCAGTGGCGGGGGCTGCGCTGTCTCCAGGGTTTCTGGTTCGGGGGGCGGCGCACCGATCGGCGTCTTGCTGATCTCCGCATTCGTCGGTGCGGGATTATGCCTCCTGTCTCGGCGACGGCGGGCATGCAGTGGCCCCTCGGGCCCCCGTTCGCAGTCTTGACACACACGGTTTCCGGTCCATAGTGTTTGGCTTCGGAAGCCGTTCGTTTCAACCGTGGCACGCCACTCGAGGAGCAGTTCATGGAAGAACATGTGAACCAGGTGATGATTGCCCAGTGGCTCGCCATGGCGAAACATGTGGTCGTCGCCTATTCCATCAAGTTGATCGGCGTCATCGTTGTGCTGGTGCTGGCGAACCTTATCGCCGGCTGGATCAGCCGCTTGACGGCGTCCGCGATGAGGCGTCGAAAAGTCGATCCGATGGTCCAGGGTTACCTGCGGGGCATAATCCGCATCACGATCCTGAGTTTCGCGGTGATCGCGTGCCTGGGGATCTTCGGCATCCAGACGACCAGTTTCGCCGCCGTCCTTGCTGCCGTTGGCCTGGCAATCGGCCTGGCATTCCAGGGCAGCCTGTCGCATCTCGCGGCGGGGTTCATGCTGCTGATATTCAGACCGTTTCGGGTTGGGGACGCGGTCAATGTCGCGGGCCAACTGGGTGTGATCGACAATATTTCAGTGTTTTCGACCTCTATGAACACGTTCGACAACCGTCGCGTCATCATCCCAAACGGATCGGTTTTCGGCGCGGTCATCGAGAATCTGACGCACCACGAAGAGCGGCGGGTCGAAGTCGAGGTCGGTGTGGCCTACGAATCGTCCATCGACCGGACCCGCGAAGTGCTGGAAGCGGCCGCAGCCGCAGTGCCAGGTCGGCTGGACAAGGACGGACGCAGGCCCGCGGTTGTTCTGTTGAAGATGGGGCCGTCGTCAATCAACTGGGCGGTGCGTGTCTGGGCCCCGACGGCGACGTTCTGGGACGTGCACCAAGCGGCGGTTCGCGGCGTCAAACAGGCCTTGGACGATGCGAACATCCCTATCCCATTCCCGCAGATGGACGTACACGTGTCGGGGCAGAAGTAGGTTTCCTGGTCACAACGCAGTATAGATTTCGACGCCGTCTTCGGGGTTGCGCCCAACCCGTTCAGTGGCCTCCAGCGCCTGTACAGCCCCCAGCGCTTCAGAAAGCGTCAGGAACACGTCCCACCGCCTCACTCGGCCGAACATTGCGTGACTCAGATCCTTCAACGATATCGGCCCGCGGTCCGAAAGTATCCGCCAGGTCCGTTCGATGCGCCGGTCCTGCATGGCGAGTATTGCCCGGCACCGCGTGGCCAAATCGCCGAATGGCCCTCCGTGTCCAGGTGCCGCGACGGTCACCGGCAGTGCTGCCGTCCGACGCAGGCTTTCCTGGTAGGCCACCAATGATTTGTATGGGGTCGCATCGTCTGGGTCATCGGGTTCCAGCGTAGGATTTGGCGAGATGTGTTCCAGCACGTGGTCGCCGGTGAAGGCGATGCCTGTCTCGTCGAGCAGGAACAACAGGTCGTTGCGACTGTGACCGGGTCTAGCATGCACCGAAAGCCTGCGACCGTCGCCCAGCTCGATTATGTCGCCGTCCGCCAGGGGCGACAGCACCGGACACGAATGGCTGCCGGCCAGCAATTTGTTGCTCGTCTGGACGAACATGTCGATCGTTTCGGCGCCGTAACCGGCACGACGCAGGAAGGCCAGAAACAACGGGAATTCGCGTTCGTGAGAGCCTACGACGTCGGCCAGTCGCAAGGCGCCCGTTGCTGCAACATGGACCGTGGCCCCGGAACGCGTCCGGATTGCTTCGGCACCGCCCGCGTGGTCCTGGTGGATGTGGGTCAATGCGATGGTGGCGATATCCTCGATGCGGCGTCCCACCAATGCCAGGGATGTCGACAGCGCGTCCAGGTTGTGGTCGCCGACGATACCCGTGTCCACGAGCAGTGGCCTGGGTCCATCGGCCAGATAGGCGTTGACGTCGCCGACAGGGTAGGGGGTTGGCAGCGGGATCCTGTACACGCCGTCCGAGATCTGGAACAGGCGTTCGCCCAGGCGTTCTTCGGCCAGGGGCATTAGATTTCCTCGGGGATGAACCCGAAGTAGCGGCCC
>CAZHDQ010000236.1:0-5121 GCA_964531595.1 uncultured Anaeromyxobacteraceae bacterium | reverse complement strand
GCCGACCCCAATGGAGGACGGGACCTGGGGGCCGCGCCCACGCACCGCGCTGATCGTCGACACCCAGCGCCGCGTTTCCGCCGATATGGGGTGCGCTTTCTTCGATTCGGTCGCGTTCACGGGCGGCGAGATGTCGATGACGACCTGGGTCAACGCAACGCCACCCGTGGCATTGAAGGACCACATCCACTTCACGAGGGTGGGCTACCAGCGCATGGGGGACGTGCTGCTGGACCTGCTGCTGCCGCCGAAGAAACCACCGCAAAAGGCCCGCTAAAAATTTAAAATCCGTTGTCTAAGCCAAGTGTTCGACACCCCAACCAAGCTTGGTCCCTACGGTGCGAATTCGTACGCGCCGATGTCCCAACCCTCGCCCTGCGGCCGAATGTTGCCCGCATGGTCGGTCGGCGCGCCCAGACCTTCGGTCGCCGGGTCAACGCCGGCATCCCGCAGGGGGCTCCCGGGATTGACCCCGTCCCACCAGAGGTACAGCGGATCTGCGACCAAATTATTGACGGCCGCGTCACAGCCGAGAACCGTCGCGCAGTTGTCCAGGTCATCTGACACGTCGATCGCGCAGGTCGCCCCGTCGTGGACGCGACAGATGCCCTTTTCGCCATCCCACATGACGTTGTTGACCAGCCGCAGGTGAGCGCCTGACGCCACGCGGATCATCGAACTGTCGTCCTGGTCAACATCATGACTACCGTAGGTGTTGACCACGCGGACACGGCTGCCCGGTCCTGCATCGATCAGCCGCACCGTGACCTTCGTCGTGACGGTCGTGGTGCCTTTCGGCGCGCTCACGTCGGTGTCAGCGCTGGTGAAGCGTTCGGTGTAAAACACGCAGTGCAGCATGTCCAGCGTCCCGCCAGCGACAACCACGCCCGTCGACACGACTCGGGACTCGGCCACAGCGTCCCCTGCGACGGTTTCCGGCCCGTACGCTTCCGCCAGGGTGTCGGCTTCAGGCGCAGCCACCAACGAGTTGACAATCTGCACGTGGGCACCGCCTGACACTTCCACCGAAGCGATGTCGACCTCGGCCGTGGAATGCGCCGTCCCCTCAGTCGCCTCCGCTTCCTTCACGTTCACCGCGGCATTTCCTTCGATATCGAGGGCGGCCAATATCGCGCGGCCCCCCGTTGCCTTCAGGCCACGCACCGTCGTCTTCGCGACCGCCGTCCCGTCGATGTCCCAGAGTTCGACATTGCCGTAATAGCCCAGCGAGCCGCCAGCCATCCGCAGGCTGCCCGATTCCAGCAGGATGCCCGTCGCGACCGAGTACCGCTCTACCGTTCCTTTCCCCGAATATTCGACCACTTTCGGCGACCCCGATCCCAAATTTGACCGCACCACGCGCACGTCGGAATCGACGATCCACAGGCCGGTCATCGTGGCCACAGTGGAATCGGTCAGCGACGCGTCCAGAGTCCCTCCGCCGACGGTGCTGTCCACGATAGATGCGCTGCCCTCCTCGACCACGATCGCGCTGATGTTCAGGTGCGGCGTCGTATCGCCCTCGTTCGAGAACCCGTACACCGCCATCCGATTCAGCAGGAGTCCCGCTTCCAACACCCTCATCGCGACCGGGCCGGACGAGAGCAGTCGCGTAGCACCGCTCTTGGCCCAGGTCGTCGCGTCGTACCCGCCGTGAATGGCCACATCCTGCATGATCATCAGGGTCTCGTTGAGGTCACCAGCAGCGACGAAGATGTCCGCAACCCCGGCGGTCTTTGCCTTGGTGATGGCCGCGGACAGCGACCCGATCGGGTCCTCGCGCGTCCCGGCAGCGTCCACCAACGCCCCTGGCTTCACGAATACGCCGTCCGCGCTCGCCGCCACCAGATCGGCCCCCTTGCACCCGTTCGCCACCCCATCGTCGGCGACTTCAGGCGCGCCTGGATACACCGCCGCATTGGTGTCGTCACAGTCGTCATTGGTCCTGGACCAACCGGCAGGGACCATCGCGCCGATGCATACATCGACTGCATCCCCGATACCGAACCCGTCAAAATCGCCGTCAGGATACAGCGACACGGTGACAAAGCGCAGCGGATCGTTTGGCGCACAGTCCGGCCCAGCCTCACAGTTCGGCCCATAGCCGTCGCCATCCGGGTCCACGCATGCCGGCCCCAGGTCGCCCGCCCCCTCGTCGGCGACCGTTTCGCCCGACGGGTCCTCCCCGTTGCCCGGGTCCTGAGGCATCCCAGGATCCGCCAGATCCGAACGCCCCGGATCGATTCCCGGGTCCCCGATCACATCCAAGCCACCGCCCTGGTCCCCGGCATCGTCGCTAGGCGCATCGGACGTCCCGCCGCAGCCCACAGCCACGCACCCCGCGAACACGATCCCGATCCAAAGGCGTCGTCCTATGCGCATGATTATGGACCTCCGAATAACTGGTCTTGGGACCCAATGCCCTACCGATTTCCGGATTTTAGCACGATGAGGGATTACGATACGCGCCAATAATCGATGAAACAGCACTAAAATGGTCAGTTTGCGGGGCGTTCCAGGTACTCGGCGAACCCCTTCAACAGGGCCTTGTACAGCAAGTTCCCGATGACCTCGTACCCGGCCGGGGTCGCGTGCCGAAAGTCGCCCCATCCCAGGCGCGGCTTAGCACGGTACCAGCGGGACATCGCCCCCTCGCCGCCCATCGCCTCGAACGTGTCGAAGAAACCGCAGCCCTCGGCGGCTGCGACCTCGCGCTGCGCCTCGACGATCTTCGGGACGTTAGGCATCGTCCGAATCTTGCCGTGACGGCCCTTTTCGCCCTGATCCAGAGGCGCGACCAGCAGACAGGCCGCCTCGGGTCGCCCTGCACGCACGCGGCGCACGACGTCGGTCAGCACCTTGCGGTAGCGCGTGAAGTTCATGCGCTTGTCGGCCGATTCGTTGCCGCCGAACGCGATGACCAGCAGGTCCGGCGCCAGGTGGGCGATCTGACCAGCCAGGTGGTCCGGGTCGAAGTTCAGCATCCTGGACGCCCGCGCCCCAACGATACCCAGGGAATCATATACAACCCCAGGTCCCGGACGCTCCATCGCGATACCGTACAACCGCGCCTCGCCGCCGGGAACGACCCGCAACCCCAGCGAGTGCGGCCCGTCCGCCACAGCCACCGTTTCCCAGGCATCCGTCACTTCGGGACCACGGGTGTCCAGAATCCTCGGTGCCCCGCCGTCCACGGTCAGTTCGACCTGCGCCCCGGTCGGGTGGCGCTGATAGAACAATTCGAAACGTTCCACCGACTGTCCGATCGGCCCCTTCTTCACCGTTTCGAAAGTGGCGCGACCGTCGCCGCTGCTGCGATGCAGGTGCCCACCATATCCGTAACGTCCGTCGGACAGTTCCTTGCGGATCACCGAATGCACCGTCCACGGCCCGGTCTGATCGGAAACCACGTCCTTGTGACGGTAGGGCATCGTCCCCTTGCCGATCAGTTGGAACCCGTGGCCGGCGTCCCCGAATCGCTTCTGGAAACGCACCCGCAGAGTGCTCGTCACGTCGTCCGCAGCTATCGTCGAATCGCCCCAATGGGCGATCCGGGTCACGTGCGCGTCGTCGCCTCTGGCCGCCGTCGCCGCCAGCGCCGCATAGAACGGATCCAGCGCCCGCCCCGACGGGTCCTCGATTTCCTTGACCAGCCCTGCCAGTTCCTCGGGTGCGACCGCAATGCCGCTGTACTTCTCGGGCACGTCGACCGGTTCGGCGCCTGGTTCCGCCGCCGCCTGTGGCCCCAGGTTCGCGGCCAGATCCTCGCCCAGTGTTTCCGCCGCCGCCTCACGAGCCTGCTCGGCAGTCATCAGCGCGCTGCTCGTGTCGCCCACACCAACCGGCGCGGCAGACTGCCCCACCGTCGGCTTGAAAACCAACAGACTGGCCAGCGGCAAGGGTTCGCCCGGCTCCCATGGCCGCAGTTCGGACAACCCCGGAATCACGTACGTCGCCAACGCCATCGCCAGCACCGTGACGAACACGATCGCCAGTCGCCAAAGCCCCAACCGGTAAGATCCCGCATCTTCGGGCTTCGCGGCTTTAGACGGAGGCTCATCCCACCACACAGGCCATTCTCCCGCTCGCGAACCGACCAAATCGGACCGCGTCCGCCGGCACCTGCGGCGGCCCTAGAACTGGAAATAGATGTACGGCACCACCTGTGTGGCCGCCATCTTCACCATCACCGCCGCAGCGCCAGCCATCACCAAGCCCTGGGCAGGCGCCGGAAGCCTTATGAACACGCCCTTCGCCCCGTTCACCCACCCCTGCGGCAGCCAATGAATCAGGTACGACACACCCAGCACCAGCCACAACCCCCATGATATCTGCGCCATCGAAGTCGTGCCCTTGAACAACTGGGAAGTCACGTCGCCCGCCGAGGCAAAACTGTCGGCTCGAAACAAAATCCGCGTAAGCACGACGAAATGGAACGTCCCAAAAATCTTCAGTAGGACCATCCAGCGCGCATCTACTGTGTCCTTGGTCCTACCTGACCGCTTGTAGAAATAGCGGTGGAGGACCATCGCAAGGCCGTGGATGGTCCCGTACACGACAAAGGTCCAGCCGGCACCGTGCCAGATGCCGATAAGGAACAGCGTCAGCCACAGGTTCCAGTACGTTCGCAGTGCCCCGACCTTCGAACCTCCCAGCGGGAAATAGACGTAGTCGCGCAGCCACGACGACAGCGTCATGTGCCATCGCCGCCAGAACGCCGCCGGGCTGGTGGCCTTGTATGGCCGCATGAAGTTTTCGGGCAATTTGAAGCCCAGCAGCATTGCCGAGCCACGCGCGACGTCGGTGTAACCCGAGAAGTCGCAATAAATCTGCATTGTGTATGCGTAAAGCGCGACCAACATTTCCAGCGACGTGAAGGCCGCCGGGTTGTCAAATGCACGATCGACGATGTTGACCGCCAGGAAATCAGCGATCACCACCTTCTTGACCAGTCCCTTGAGGATCAGGAAGAGCCCCTCACCGACCATTGCGCCATTGAGGCTGGGACGCGCTCGCAACTGCGGCAGCAGGTCGCCGGCTCGCACGATCGGGCCGGCTACCAACTGGGGGAAAAAAGCAATGAAGGTGGCAAATTGAACAAAATCGCGCGTGGCGGGTATT
>CAZHDQ010000235.1:0-5121 GCA_964531595.1 uncultured Anaeromyxobacteraceae bacterium | reverse complement strand
TTGATTTTCATGTTTGTCCTGTTGGCTACGTTGCGCTTTCCTTCTTTACCCTGCTTCAGTTTCAGTTTCCATTACAACCTGCATCAAGACTCACCTCGTTAGCGCTTGCAAAGCGCTTCCTCTATCGATAAGCTTTGCGTTGTACCAAGGAGCTCGACATGGAAACGGTGACTGTGTCTCCAAAGTTCCAGGTAGTGATCCCAAAGGCAATCCGGGATGAATTGAAACTCAAACCTGGTCAGAAGATCCAGGCAATTGCCTATCGTGGGAGGATCGAACTGATTCCCGTCCGCAACGTCCGCGAACTACGCGGAAGCCTCAAGGGGATGGACAACTCTGACCCACGTGAGCATGAGGAACGAGAATGAACGTCGTGGATTCGTCAGCTTGGATTGAGTACTTCATCGATGGACCTAATGCCGTTACCTTCGCAAAGCCGATCGAAGCAACGAGTGAATTGATCGTTCCTACATTGACGTTGTACGAGGTCTTCAAACGCGTCCATCGAGAACGCGGTGAGACGTCTGCCCTTGAGAAGGTCGCGTATATGATGCAGGGCGTCGTGGTTGACCTCAACTCGTCCATTGCGCTCAATGCTGCGCGGCTCTCGGTCGAAGAATCCCTGCCTATGGCCGATGCGATTATCCTCGCGACGGCACGCGCCAACGATGCCCTGCTTTGGACTCAGGACGCTCACTTTTCTGGCAAGGACGGGGTCGAGTACCGACCCACAACGCACAAGTAGGCGGGCCAACCAACGCCTAGACAGGATGCCCGCTTCGGTCACGCCGCTTGCTCCCGCGGCCTCGAAACATTGACGCAGCACGAACCCTCAACCCGGGCCGCGGGGCAACCGCCGCGCCAGACCCGCCTTCGGCGGGACGCGGCCACCTGTCAGGCGCAAGCCGTTGGGTTGGCAAAGGCAGTGCGTAACGCGTCAGTCCGTACGCTTACCCGAACCCGAGCCCTTACCCGCTCGCTCCATGCTCTTGCAGAGTTGGACGAGCATCGGGACGATGCGCAGAAGCAGGTCGCGACCTTCGTCCAGAAGTTCCGTTTGCGAGACGCCGAGTGTCCTGCAGACGTCGAGTACCGCCGCGCACTCCGTGGCCGAGCGGCAGGCGAATCGGTAGAAGCGAGCCTTGTCCGCGACGTAGATCTCGCCGGCCCCCTCGGCGATGTTGAGGACGATCGAAGCTGCGGCTCGCCGGAACTGGTCAGCGATGTACGAACGACCCTTCGGCAGGCTTTGCATGATGCGGTTGGCGACCACCACGAACTGCACGGCTGTCCCGTACACCTCCAATCGCTCGTGATCGAACAGTTTTTCCCCTACGGCTTCCATCTGAACAACCTCCCAATGAAAGCCCCTGGTGACGCCCTTCCAGGGGGCCAGGGCGGCATTGCGGCGAACCAGCGCCGGTCTGAACGCGATCCCCCTTTCCCGATGAAGAAACGATCCCTCCGCGGTCTGAGGGACCCCGAACTGACCGCCGTCTGTGCATGACGGCCGGTTCGGGTCGATGCTCGCGGACATGAAGACGACATCCACGCAGCCCACGAAGAAGCCAGGGAAGAAGCGTCCATGCTCGGTGTGCCGTAAGTGGTTCATGCCGGACCCTCGGGTGGGGGTCCGCCAGCGCTGCTGCGGCTCGGCGGAGTGCCAACTGGAGCAGCACCGACGGTCGGTCCGGGTGTGGCGCGGGGCCCACCCGGAGGCGGAGGCGCGAAGGCGGCTTCGGAAGAAGGTGTCCGCGATTCGGAAAGGGCTGTGTGGAAGCGGGCCTGCGGTTGGTCCGCCGCCGTCGGAGATGAGGGAAGTCCCGTGGGACTTCGCCCGAGACGAGATAGGAGTCAAAGTCTCGGTACTTCTTGGGTTTCTGACGCGACTTCTCCTGCGTGTACGCCGAGACGAGATGCGAGCACAAGTCTTGGCTGTGCTTGAGGAATCCGGTCGACTACTCCCCCGAGACGCGAGAGACGAGATGGCCTTCGGGGTGCCGTCGTGCCAGGGTCCGCCGTGACGCGCGGGGCCCGGGCGCCGGGGACGGCGGCCGGGTGCCTGCTGGCCCTTTGGGAGGGCCGACGGAGGGCGGGATGGAGCTTCGCGAGATGTCGCCCGGGGAGTTGGACCTGTCGCTGGGGCGGCTGCGGCAGTTTCCGGAGGCGGCGGTGCGGGCGAAGGTCGAGTCGCTGCGGAGCAAGGGGCAACTGACGCCGCTGGTGGCGGCGGCGCAGGCGGGCTTGCTGGTGCTGGTGGACGGCTTCGTACGGCACCTGGCCGCGGTGCGGCTGGGTCTGTCGACGGTGCTGGTGGAAGTCGTGCAGGTAAGCCCGGTGCAGATGAAGGCGCAGATGTACCTGCGCAACCGGGACCGCGGGCTGATGTTGCTGGAGGAGTGCCGTCTTGTCGTTGAACTGTCGGACCTGGACGGTCTGAGCCAGGTGGAGATCGGGGATGTGCTGGAGCGGCACAAGAGCTGGGTATGCCGGCGCCTGGGGCTGTACCGGTCGCTGAGCCCGCACCTGCTGGCGGATGCGTCGGTGGGCCTGATCGGAGGGGGATCGCTTCGCCGGCTGGCGTTGTTGCCAGGTCGCAACCAGGAGGAACTGGTGGCGGTGTCGAGACGGGACGGGCTGTCGCCGGGGGAGACTGCGTTGCTGGTGGACCTGTGGCGCCGCGGGACGGACTGTGAGGCACGGCGGTACGTGATGGAGCACCCGCGGGAGGCGATCCGGCGGGTCCGAGCGGGACGCGAGCGGCCGGTGGACGCTCGCTTGGGCGAGGCGGGACGCGAACTGCTGGAAAGCCTGCTGGTGGTGCGCCAGGCGGGCCTGCGGATGCATCGGCGGCTCCGGGACGGCCTGGGCGAACTGCCCACGGAGGGGGTCAACGTGCTGTCGGCGGCCCGGGACCGGGCCGAGGACGACTGTGTGACGGCGCTGCGGGAGGTCCGCGGGTGGCTGTCACGGTCTGGGGGTACCGGGTGCACCGGGCGCACCGGGAGCGCCGGGGAGGAGCTGGACGCATGAAGGACGACCGGGAGCGAAAGTGGGAACGGCGCCGGGAGCGGGTGCTGGGCGCGTACCGCGAGACGGGGGGTATCAAGGCCACGGCGAGGAAACTGGGGATCTCGATCCACGTCGTGAGGCGCGTGGTGCGGGGCCAGGACGCTCCGAGGTCGGCGCCGCGGACGGACCCGGCGCGGCCGAGCAAACTCGACGCGTACAAGCCGATGATCCGGCGGCTGGTGATGGACGAGCACCTGACGGCAGCGCTGGTGCTGGAGGAGATCCGGGCGCTGGGGTACGCGGGCGGGCACAGCATCCTGCAAGAGTACGTCCGCGGGATCCGTCCGGCGACGAGGCAGAAGGTGACGACGGTGGTCGAGCACCCGCCCGGGGCCGAGGGGCAGGTGGACTGGTCGCCGTACCGGGTGATGCTCGGGGGCGAGGAGCGGGTGGTGCATGCGTTTTCGCTGGTGCTGCCGTTTTCCCGGTACATGGTGCTGCGCTTCGCGCTGGACGAGAAACTGGAGACGCTGATCGCGCTGCACGAGGAGGCATTTAGTTTGCTGGGCGGGGCGCCCCCGCTGATGACTTTCGACAACATGACCACGGTGGGCCGGCACGTGGGGCCGGGCGAGGTGGCGCTGAACGAGCGTTTCGTGGCGTACGCAGGGCTGTACGGCTTTGCGATCCGGCTGATCTCGCCGGGCAAGCCGAACCAGCACGCGTCGGTGGAGCGGCCCTTCCATTACGTGGAACTGAACTTCCTGCCGCGGCAGCGGTCGAGATACGCGGATCTGGATGATCTGAATGCTCATGCGAAGTGGTGGTGCGACGAGCGCGCGAACGTCCGGAACCACCGGACGACGCACGAGCGGCCGGTGGATCGGCTGGTGCGGGAACGGCCCTTTTTCCTGCCGCTGCCGTCGAACCGGCCAGAGGTTTACCGGACGCTGTCGCGGAAGGTCGGGACGGACTTCTGCGTGGCGGTGGGCTGCAACCGTTACAGCGTGCCTCCGAAGCTGACGCAGCGTCCGGCCACGGTGCGGCTGTATGCGGACCGCCTGGAGGTCCTGGTGGACGGGTCGCTTGCTGCAACGCATCCGGTATGCGCGGGCCGGGACCAGCGGCAGGTGCTGCCGGAGCACGAGGACGCCTTCAAGCGGTGCATGCCGAGCCGGCTGCTGCTGCAGTCGGCCTTCTTCCGGCTGGGACCCTCAGCCGAGGACTACTACGCCGGGCTGAAGACGCAGCGGGGCGTCGGGGCCGGGTACCACCTGCAACGGATCCTGAAACTCGCCGACCGCCACGGGTCGGCGGTGGTGACCGGGGCGATGGCGCACGCGGCCCGTTACGGGAACTACAGCGCGGAGGCGGTCGCGCGGGTGATCTCGGGCCGTGGGCTGCAGGACCGGACGGCTGCGGCCACCGTGCCGGTCGCGGCGCCCCCGGAGCGGGTACGCCGCTGGCTGGAAGGGCTCGATGTCGAAGACGGCGTCCTTTCCGACTACGACCGGCTCATCGACCGGATTGGGGACGACAAGAAGGAGGAATGCTGATGCCGCGCGAACGGGAGATCCCGCCTACGACCCTGGACGAGCTGCGCCGGAACCTGGAGCGGCTGAAACTGCACGCAATGCTGACGGGCCTGGATCAGGCGCTGGAGGAGGCGGCGACGCTCACGCAGGGCTACGTGACCTTCCTGGCGGGCCTGGTCGGGACGGAGGTCATGGCCCAGTCGGAGCGGGCGGCGGCTAGCAGGCTGAAGGCCGCCACCTTCGAGGAGGTCCGGACCTTCGACACCTTCGACTGGACCTTCCAGTCCGGGCTTAACGTGCAACTCGTCAAGGACCTCATGAACCTGCACTTCATCCGCCAAGCCAAGCCGGTGCTCATCCTCGGCAGGCCCGGCACCGGCAAAACCCACCTGAGCCTCGCTTACGGCCATCTGGCCTGCTTGGCGGGCTATAGCGTCCGCTTCTTCACCGCGACGAAGCTTCTGGGGCTGCTGTACGCCGCGCTCGCGGACGCGACCGTGGACCGCGTGGTGTCCCGGCTCGCGAAGATTGACCTGCTGATCATTGACGACCTGCGCCACCTACCGCCGAAGCC
>CAZHDQ010000234.1:0-5150 GCA_964531595.1 uncultured Anaeromyxobacteraceae bacterium | reverse complement strand
TACCCACCCACCACCGCCGAGATCGCTGATGCACCCGACGTAGCGACTTCCGGTCCCGTTGCAGGCCGCCTTGACCATCATCGAACGCAACGCCTTCGCGGTCCGCTCGTCGATCGCCTGCCCGCCAGGCTCGCCGTCAATCCGCACCTTATCAGGCCACTGCCCGCCATTCGCGATCATCGCAGCAAATGCGGCGCCGTGCAGCGGCGACAGCGTCGCGTTCGTGAACCCCGCAGCCATCCGCCCCAGGGACAGCCGATCGCTGGGCGTGCGGACCCGGGACCTAGTCGACCGACCATCAACAATGACCGACCGGTTGAAACCGAACGCCCGCGCCATGTTCACCAAACCCTTGCCGTCCAGGTGGCGCAGTGCCAGCTTCCCGAAGATCGCATTGGTAGAGTGGGCAAATGCGCCCGACATCGTCCGGCAGCGGCGGTCTCGCCGCGGCGAATCCGCCAAGTTGGCCATGGTCAAGTTAGATGACCCTCCGTGATAACAAACTTTGGTGCCGGTGCGCGCGTACCCGCCCTCCAGCAGGGCCGCCGATGTCACCATCTTGAACACCGAGGCGGCCGGGAAGCTGTCTGTGGTCGCGGGGTGCGCAATCCTATTCCGATTCACCGCCTGCTCTGACAAGGCAAGGATCTCACCGGTCCGGACGTCCAGCGCCACGAACGCACCGTAGGCTGGCCGGGCCGCCCTCAAGAACGCATCGACGTGTCTTTGAAGCGCGTCGCCCAAGGGTACCGACGGGTCGTCGGGCAGTACTGGATTCGGTGCCTGGTAAGCCTTTCGTGGCTTCGACCGCCGTTTGGACCCCTTCTTAGCTGTAGATCTTTTCTTCGTGGAAGGTTTTCGCTTCGCAGCGGTCGCCGAAGGGGCGGCTTTAGCGACACCAAGCCCCGCAGTGGACACCAGTGCCAAGGGCACCGAATCCGCGCCTATCAGCAACGCCGCTATCACCAACCACGGCAACCAGCGACGCATTGTGAACCGTTCGTCCAGCATCCTCGAACGTCCCTCCGCCCCCGGACCAGGCGATCAGGATACTCGTTAGAAGGCCTCGATGCCAAGAAAGCCGCGCCGCTAAAGGTCGTGCCATTCCAGGTAGACCTTTTATCGGTAAAGCAGCAACGTCATGAAATAGTCTGCAACCAGGATCAGGATAGACGACAAGACGACCGTTTGAGTCGTGGCCTGACCCACGCCGCGCGCGCCGCCGGAGGCGTTGAGGCCCTTGTGGCAGGCAACCAGCGTCAGGATCACCCCGAACACCCCGGCCTTGATCAGGCCGGAAATCACGTCCCACCGGTCTGCGTACATCGCGATCTTGTCAAGGAACATCCCGCCGTCCACGCCCATCAAGGTGACAGAAACGTAGTACGACCCAGCGATACCGATCAGGTCGCAGATACCGGTCAAGATCGGCAACATCACCAACGCGGCAACGATCCGGGGCACAACGAGATACTGGACCGGGTGTACCGCCATAGTCGACAACGCGTCGATCTGTTCGGTGACCGCCATTGTTCCCAGTTCCGTGGCGATCGCAGAGGCCACGCGGCCGGTCACCATCAACGCTGTCAGGACCGGTGCCAGTTCACGCATCAGGGCCAGCGCCACGACCGAACCGACCAGCGTTTCGGCGTTGAAGAGCCTGAACGTCTGAATCGTTTGAACCGCGAACACCATGCCAGTGAACATCCCGGTCAGCAGGACAATGAACATCGAGCCCGCACCTATGAATTCCATCTGCTGCAGGAACAGTCGTCCGCGAAATGGCGGGCGTACCAGCCAAGCCGCGGACTGCCCCAGCAAGATCAAGGCAGACCCGAAGCCCTCGACCGCGTCGACAGCCCGGCCCAGCAGGTATTGCAGAATGCGCATCATGGCGCCGCGGATTGTAGCACTTCGCTAGGCGCAAACCATGGGATCGTGGTCGCACCCAATCTATTGACTCCGACGCATCCCCCGGGTATCCTTTGCCGCCTTTTGTTCGGAGACTCCACATGGCCAAGTGCGTTTTAACAGGCAAGCGGCGCCTGAAGGCAAAGAATGTTTCCCATGCGAACAACCGCACCTTGAAGTGGCAACACCCAAACGTCCAGTCCAAGCGGATCTTCGTTGAAGAGCTGGGACGCCACATCAGGCTCTCGCTTTCCACGCGCGCCATCCGTACAATCACAAAGGTCGGTTTGGTTGCGTACGCCAGAAAGAAGGGCCTGGATCTGGCCACGCTCGTCGACTAGCCGGACCAGGGAGTAACTGCTCCCCCCGGTTGCTGGAACAGAGCGCTTGAGGGGGGAAATGTCATGCGTCAACATCTGTTTACCCACATCCTGCTTACCTGTCTGCTGATTCTACCGATCGCAATTGGCTGCGGTGATGACAACCGCAAGAAGAAGTTCGGGGACTTCTGTTCCGAAGATACCGACTGCGAGTCCGGCATTTGTTACGACAACGTCTGCCTGGACCCGGACGGTGATCTGGACGGCGACGGCCTGAAGAACGGAGTCGAGGTGAACCTGCTCGGCACGGATCCAGGCAATGCGGACACCGACGGCGACGGCGTGTCGGACGGCGAAGAAGTTGGGGACATCAACGCACCCTCAGATCGCGACGGCGACGGCATCATCGACGCTCTGGAGTCGAGGCTGCCCACCGCGGACGCAGATGGCGACTGCATCCCCGACGAAGATGACCCCCAAAATGACGTGTACACCAACGACATGGCATTGCTGGTCGAGTTGCACTGCGCCCTGCCCGGCGTGTGCGAGACTGGGCGCGACCACGTGATCGCCACGTGCAAAGACGGCGTGCCGCAATGCGACTTCTCGAATGTCCCGAACTGGGAGGCTGTCGAGGCATCCTGCGACGGTCTGGACAACGATTGCGACGGCGACACCGACAGGGACCTGACCTTTGCGGACGCTCCGGAATGTCCGACCGAAGGCGTATGCAGCGCCGAGGGGGCCGACCGAGTCGCCGTCTGCGTCGACGCAAAATGGGCCTGTGATTTTTCGGGTATCCCGAACTACGAGGCCGTAGAAACCCTGTGCGACGGGCTGGACAACAACTGCGACGGCGAAACTGACGAGGGTTTGGTCGGCGGTGAATGCGACATCGTAAACGAGTTTGGGACTTGCCCAGGGACATGGGCGTGCGACCTGGATTCGGGCGAACCAGTCTGCGAGGGCGCGGCCGCCGAGGCCGAAATTTGCGACGGGCTGGACAACAACTGTGACGGCCAGACGGATGAAGGGCTCGTCGACGAGGTCTGCGAGGCCACCAGCATCTACGGTGCATGCCCCGGCACGACGGTCTGCGACACGACCCTGGAGGAAGCCGTCTGCGTGGCACAGATACCGGAGTTCGACGAATGCGACGACTTGGACAACAACTGCGACGGGTCGACGGACGAAAACGACATCTGTAACAAGAGCGCCCGGGTGTTCGGGCGGATCACTGGCCTTCCGACGCCCGCGCTGCCTTCTGGTATCAAGGCCGCTGTGACGGGTGCGCCCATCGCCGGCGCGCGAATCACCGCGGTGGCCGGGACGCAATGCGACATGACCCCACCGCCGGAAGGCGTCACGGACTTCGCCTACAGCTACGCGGACGGCTCGTTCATCTTGCCTTTGGTCCCGGGATACTGGTGCCTGTTCGTCGAGGCCGACGGATGGGAATCGATGCCTGCCTGGTCACTGATGCTTGAAGAAGGCGACGCGTACCCACTCGCCTTCGTCCTGGCACCAACCGACACATCCGAACCACCGCTGTCGGTCTGCGGACGCACCGTGCTGTCCCGTGCAATGCTGAATCGCAGCTCTGATACGAACGTTTTCACGCCCATCCCGTCGGTTGATGTGGTCCTGACCCAGGGCGAAATCGTACTGGGAAAGACCACCAGCGACGCGCAGGGATATTTCTGCATCGCCGGGGTGCAGGTGCAAAGCCCCGCTCGCCAGCAGGTGTCAATGCTGCCAAGCAAAATTGTCGAAGGCTACTACGCGAGCGGATCAGCCGAAGGCTACTACACGACCAGTACGGAAGTGCCGATGCAGGGCGGCATCCTGTTCATCACATACCTGTTCCTGGAGCCCGAACCCACTGAATTCACGACGTGCCTGATTGATGACTTCGAAAACGGGGGCACTGACGTGATGCCGACTGCCGTCGGCGAATACTGGCAACCTTCCGAACACATCAACGGCGTGGGCTGGAACCAGACGTGGTCGTGGGCCGGGCACAACTCATTCATAGACACGTGCGCCCAGTTGCCCTCGAACGAAGACTGCGTCCCAGGCACCGCGGACTGCGCGATCTGCGACGGGCAGAAGCCTGAACCCGGCTGCATCGTGGAACCAGGCCACGTGCCTAATACCTGGTCCGGCTACCAGGGTTGGTACTTCGGCAACATGGAGTTCGGGGCCTACCTACCGTTCGAAACGCAGTGCGAAGAAGCCGGCCCGATCGTCGGAGGCACTCTGGCATCGCCGTGGTTCGACACTTGGCGCGTGGTCGAAATGCATCTGGACCTCAAATCGGCCTGGGAGGTCGAGTCCTACAACCTGGATGCGGACCTGCTGTTGGTCGAGATGCAGACGTCGCTGATGTCCGAAACAGACACATGGGCACCGGTGGGCACACTGAAACCAAAGGACGCGGTTTCCACGGACAAACCGATGGTGCCGTTGTCGTCTGGCGGCATCGACCGCGCCCCGATCTGGAAGTCGTACACGTTTGACCTGACCCCATTTACCGGTGACATGATTCGCATTCGATTCCGATTCGACTCGATCGACGGCGAACGCAACGCATTCCGTGGCTGGCTGATCGACGACGTGGCAGTCACCGGCCGGGGTTGCCAGCAGAACCTGGTCTTCTAAGTGTCCCGTTGACCCCGGGACGGCAGGCCGGCGTCGCAAGCGACTGTACCGGCCGGGAAGGAGAATTCCCACGGTGCCTCCTCGCCATTTCGACGGGCCGCCCGCCGCAGGGCGACGTGTGCCAGTAATCGACATCCGCAGTCTATTGGCAGCCAATCCGTTCGTGGCGGCCCCGATGGACGGGTATTCCGACTATCCGTTCAGGGCGATCTGCCGCCAAAGCGGCGCCGGGTTGACGTTTACCGAGATGATCCCCGC
>CAZHDQ010000233.1:0-5173 GCA_964531595.1 uncultured Anaeromyxobacteraceae bacterium | reverse complement strand
GAGGACTTCGATCTGGTCCTGCTGGATCTGGATTTAGGCGGTCCCGTTGGGGGTAAATCGCTGTACGAAACGCTGCTGATCCAGCAGCCCGAGGTGGCGGGGCGGGTGGTGTTCGTGACCGGCGGGGCGGTAACCGAGGAAGACCATGACTTCCTGGCGCGATCTGGACGCGATTGCATCGCTAAACCGTTTCACATCAACCAGTTGAAGGACGTTGTGGCGCGGGCGATGACCCTGTAATCACGTCTTTTCCGTGACCTTTCGGAAAGCCTCAAAGAGGTCCATCGGCATCGGGAACACGATCGTCGTGTTCTTGTCCGACCCGATATCAGTCAGGGTCTGCATGTAGCGCAACTGCACCGAAATCGGCTCGGTGGCAAGGATAGCCGCAGCTTCCTGCAGCTTCTTGCTGGCCTGGAGTTCGCCTTCCGAGTGGATGATCTTGGCCCGCTTCTCTCGCTCCGCCTCGGCCTGGCGCGCGATGGCCCGCCGCATTTCCTCGGGCAGGTCGACTTGCTTCGTTTCGACCAGCGATACCTTGATACCCCATGCGTCGGTATGGCGGTCCAGGATTTCCTGGAGCCGAAGGTTCAGTTTTTCGCGTTGCGACAGCAGTTCGTCCAGTTCGACCTCGCCCAGGACGGAGCGCAGCGTCGTTTGCGCCAATTGGCTGGTCGCGTACATGAAGTTCTCGACATCAGTAATCGCCTTGGATGCGTTGACGACACGGAAGTAGGCGACCGCGTTGACGCGACAGGTCACGTTGTCCTTGGTGATGATGTCCTGCCCCGGAACGTCCATTGTGATAGTCCGCATGTCGACGCGGATCATCCTGTCCAGCGGCCAGAAGATGAAGATCAGTCCAGGGCCCTTGGGCTCGGGCAGCAGGCGGCCCAACCGGAACACCACGGCGCGTTCGTATTCACGGATCACGTGGACCATGCTGAACAGGTAGACCAGCACGATCGCGACGACGATCAGCCACTCGTTCGACAACAATTGAAGCACAATGTCCATCGGCATCCTCCTCGTAGACCCCAGGGGTTAAAAGGGTACCACGACCCGGTATTCGCGGGTCGTAACTCTGTCAAATTGGCGACAAAGCGTCATCAGGGGCAAAACCGGCTGCCTCGACGACCAGCGTCAATCCGTCCACCTTATCCACACGCAATGCCGCCCCTTCGTCGATCGACGCATGCGAACGGGCGTTCCAGTATTCGCCGCGAACCATCACCTTCCCGCCAGATGGTCCGACGTTGGTGACAGCGACGCCCGTTTCCCCGACCAGTCCTTCGGACCCGTTCACAACGGGACGCCGCATCGATCGCACGGCAAGGACCGTCAGGAACATGATGATGCCGCCGAACGCGAGGGCGGTAGTGATTGCGAGCATCGGGTCCACGCGAATTCCTCCCTCGGGGATATCGACCAGCATGATGGCGCCAATTGCAAGACTGACGGCGCCGGCTAGGGCGAGTATTCCGAAACTCTGGATGACCACCTCGGCCACGAACAACCCGACTGCTGCGAGGATCAGCAGAACACCGGTGGCCGTCACCGGCAGGAACGAAAATCCTGTCACCGCAAGCAGCAAGCACAGGCCGCCGATTACGCCGGGCAGGATCAGGCCGGTGTGCGTAACCTCGACGTACACGAGGAGCAGACCCAGCAGGAACAGCAAAAATGCGATGTTCGGGTTCACCAGGAATGACAGCGCTTGCTCGCGAAAGGTCATCGGGATATCGATGACGGCGGCACCAGCCACCTCCAGGCGAAGAACTGTGCCATCCAGGAGAGTTACTTCGCGGCCGTCCAGTTGCCGGAGCAGGTCTGCTTCGGTGGTGGCGACGATTTCGATCAGGCCCAGATCCAGCGCCTCTTGTTCTGTGTAGGCGCGGCTCTCGCTGACGGCCAGGGCAGCAGCCTCGCCGTTGCGACCTCGGATCGCTGTGATTGCGCGCAGATAGGCCTGGATATCGCTGCTGATCTTTTCCATCAGGATGGAAGACTGGGTGGTCGGTGGTGTCCGTGGAGATATCGGTGGCGCGTCACCAACCGGCGTGCCTTCTGGCGTTGGCGGCGGTGGCAGCGGGGTCTTCTGCGGTTCGGTCCCAGGCAACTTGCCGGGATCGATCGGCAAAATGCCACCGATAGACATGATCGGGTGCGCCGCCCCGGTGCGTGTACCGGGTGCCATCGCTGCTATATCGGCCGACACCAGCAGGAAAAAGCCCGCCGAAGCCGCCCTGCCGCCCGATGGGGCGACCCACGCGACTATCGGGACTCGCGACGCAAGCATCCGACGGACCATCGTCTCCATCGAGTCGACCAGCCCACCAGGGGTGTTTATCGCAAGGATCAGCAGGCTACTGCCCTCCGCTTCCGCCAGATCGATAGCGCGGACGACGAATTCAGCGTGCAGAGGGTCCACAGGACCGTCGAGCACTGCACGATGGACGGACGCTTGGCTGGGAGCGGCGGTCATGACCAACGCCACCAGGACTGTGAGGGTGAAGAACGTGACGATTCCGGTTCGCGTCGTTCGTTCCATCGTCAGGACTCGCTTGTTTCAGCCGCGCGATGGCGGACCAGCAGTACGTGGCAATTGGCGTCCTGGGCGACGGCCTGGGCGACGGTGCCCAACACCATCCGCCGTAGGGCTCCGGTGGAACGGTTGGCCGTGACGATCAGGTCCACAGCGTTCTTTTCCGCCAGGGCCAGGATCTCGATGGCCGGGTCGCCCAAAGCCACTATCGCGGTGTATTCCGACGGCCCGCGGCCGGTGACGTCGCGAACCAGCAGGTCCAGTTGCTCCAGCGCCGCCTCCTCGATGCTGTGGGAGGTATCTGGCATCGCAACATACTGGGGAAACAACGGGCTGATCACTGGCGTGCGAGTGATCACATGACACACGGTCAATGTGGCCCCGTTGCGGTTGGCGATCCCGTCCGCCGCCGAAAGCACCGCAGGCCCCATGTCCGAGAAATCGACCGCGGCCAGTATCTGCTTGTAGGGGTGGGGCGCATCGCGGCGGGTCGGTGGCAGTTCGTGGACGATCTCGCCAGCGACGATCGGGCGGGTCTTGCGCCCGTCGTCGTGGACGACCTCGAAGGTCGGGTCAGCGAACAAGAAATCGCGGTGTGTTTTTGAGGCATTGCGACCACCGCCCATGTCCAGGTTGTTCCCGAACGCGACGTGGGCCGTGCGGCGCGCCTTTTCGTCCTCCAGCAGGTTGCCGGTCAGGCGCGCACTTGGATTCAGTCCTATACCCAGTTCGCCGATCACGCGTGCCCCGTCGTCGACGGCGATGGCTGCCTCGACACGGCGGGCGAACGCCTCGTCCTTGCAGGTGACCGAGACCACGCGTCCCGCCTCGACAGTCAAGGTCACGGGACTGGGTACTGTTCCCATGTCCCCGATCGTGCCATCGCAGACCAACACACCATTGGCCGCGTCCTCGACCGGTGCACACCAGATTTCCCCCGCAGGCAGGTTGCCCCACTTGCCGTCGGCGACCACTGTGTCGGTTTGGAAGGGGCGGCCGGCGACCGAAAGTTCCAGGCTGGTGCCTCCAGGCGCGGTGACGAGGATCTGCTGCGCGCCGGCGAATCTGCGAATCAGCGCGTAGGCCTCCAGCGCCATCGCGTCGTAATCGACGTTCATCGGGCCGGATGTGAGCATTTGAGTTGTGATGCCTGGGGCGTGGCCAAGCCGCCGAACGACCCGGGTCAACGCACCAATCAGCGATACGCGGAAAGGGGTCTCGTCCTCGCGCGAAGAAAAGCAAGTCACCGCGATGTCGGTGTCCGGCACCAGTGCCATCAGATCCTCGGGAATCGATGTCAGTGGCCGGTCGGCCTCGCGCATACGATAGTACGCAACACTGGCGCCGAGTTGCTCGCCAGCGGTTCGGAACGCATCGGCGACCTCGGCGGTCGCGTCGTCTCCCACGACCAGGAAGTGTTCTCCCTGACGCAGTTCCAGAAGTTGTTCCAGAGCAAAACGGGCGTTACGGGTGCCTTGGTCGTCCATCATGGCCTCCTGCAGTGATCGTCTTTCATCATGCGCCAAGCCGAATCACCTGTCGAGGGTAGAGCCCTCGGCGGCAGGTCAGGCGATGGGGCGCGGGGGCAGATCATCGATCGGTTCGGGCTTGCGTGTGGTTTCCGGTTCTTCATCGTCCACGACGATGACCGGGGTTACGGTCGGCGAGGCTGGCGACGGGAGCTCTTTCAGCAGGTCCTGCCCATCGGACAGGTCCATGACTTCGCGTAGGAGTTCGTCCATCTTGCGGATGAATACAAACTCCATTTCGCGACGGACCTGCTCGGGGATCTCGGTCAGATCCTTGCGGTTGCGGTCAGGTAGTACGATGCGTTTGATGCCGCCTCGCTGGGCCGCCAGCACCTTGTTCTTGATGCCACCGACCGGCAGCACCAAGCCGCGCAGCGTGATTTCGCCGGTCATCGCCGTGTCTCCGCGGACCTTGATGCCGCGGAACAGGCTGAATAGCGACGTGAACATCGTCACACCCGCCGACGGCCCGTCCTTCGGGATCGCGCCGGCCGGCACGTGGATGTGTACATCGGATACCTCAAAGATCTTGTCGTCGATGCCGAACGCCCGGGCGTTCGATTCCAGGTAGGACATCGCGATCTGGGCGGATTCCTTCATTACGTCGCCCAGTTGCCCGGTCAGCTTCAATCGGCCCTTGCCCGTCATGCGGGTGGCCTCGATGTAAAGGATTTCACCACCCGTGGCAGTCCATGCCAGCCCGGTCGCCACGCCGGGAGATTCCGTGCGTTCGACAGCTTCGGGCTGGAATTGCTCGGGGCCCAGCAACTCGTTCAGCAGTTCCTCGGTGAGTGGCTGACTTTCCCAGCGGTCCTCGACGACTCGCACCGCGACGCCGCGGCAGGTCGCTGCGAGCACGCGGTCCAGATTACGGACCCCGGCTTCGTGCGTGTAGTGATCGATCACGAAAAGCAGATTTTCGTCAGTGAGGTTGACCTGCTCGTCGGTCAACCCGTGTTCCTTTATCTGCTTGGGCAGCAAGTGGCGGCGGGCGATCGCGATCTTTTCTTCCGGCGTATAGCCGGGTAGTTCCAGCATTTCCATCCGGTCCAGCAGTGGTGCTGGGATCGTGTCGGTCACGTTTGCAGTCGTAATGAAC
>CAZHDQ010000232.1:0-5186 GCA_964531595.1 uncultured Anaeromyxobacteraceae bacterium | reverse complement strand
GGTAGTCCGCCTTGCGATCGCCGTACAGCAGGTTCATCGGCACCATCGCGAACTGCATGTTCCCGCCGCCCTGGAGCAGCAGCACCTTGTAATTCGAAGGCACGTCCAGCAGTTCGTGGACCAACGAGATAGCCTCGTTGTGGACAGCGTCGTATTCCTTGGAACGGTGCGAGATTTCCATCACGGACATCCCGGAGCCTTCGAAATCCAGCAGTTCGTCGCGGGCTCGCTCCAGGGCAGGCAGCGGCAGCGCGGCGGGACCGGCGAAGAAATTGATGACGCGATTGGACATGGTTGACGCCTCCGTTCGAGCCCGTCCCCGGGGACTGGGCGACCCGCGGCACCCAACCCGGGAACCGCCCGCCAATCGTAGCGCAAGCCGGCCGTTGTGCAAGCGACGCGGCCCCTGTTATCGTTGCGTTGGGCCGGTCACTCTGAACGACTACCCTGCCCTTTTGGACCGGCTCCCAGCGTTTCATCGCCTGTTTCTGAAGTGATCGCGATCCGCCCAAAGCGCGCATTTACGTCCAGCCACGGAAACACATGCCGGTCCTTCGGTCCCAGGTAGATCCCCAGATTGCGGTCCCGTTCCGTCGTCACCTGCTCGGCTTCGTGGAACAAGGGCGACCAGTGGTGGGCCGACTGGACCGCCGAACCCATGTCGCACCTGGCCAAAATCGCCGTGCGTTCGTTGACAACGCCGGTCGCGTAGCCGATTGAGTCGGTGTCCAGCACCTGAGTGTCCGACCGGTCACTACCGATCAGGTGGCGGTGGGCCCAGTAAAGCGCTTCCAGAGCCTCGGGCACGCCATTTGGTGAAACGACGCCCCGGGTCGTCGAGGTCGGCACCCAGTCGGCGAACTGTCCGTCACGGTGCAAAATCGCCGCCCGCGCCGGCGTCAACGAATGTGCGCCGCCCAGGTATGAAACGAACAGGCGGGAATCCAGCACCATCCGGAACAGCCTCAGGAACAAGTCGATCATTTCCTGGGAATAGCGCGACTGGTAGTGCTTCAGGAAGCGTTCGCCGTCCACCATCGCGTGCAGGAATTTCGCGTTGCCCGAAGTACCGTGGGCCGAACCGTTCGCGGCCGAAAACAGCAGGTTGCGACATACCAGCCGATCCAGGATCTGCTGCTGTTCGGGCGTGCCGCCTCGCAGAAAGCTTTCGGCCAACAGCGCGTTGGCGCATCCCTGGCTGTAACCAATCCACGCCCAGGGCGTTGTGACGCCGTCCAGTGCCCGGATGATCGCCGCCGCGTTGAATTCCAGGGACCTGAACAGTCCGGTGGCCGCTCGCACAACGCGAACGCCACGCTGCTGGTGCAATCGCCTGTAGGAATCTTCCAGTTCGCGCCCCTGGGCGCCGTCGGTGATGACGCCCATTGCGCTGACCACAGTCAGGTCGTAATGCCCCGGGGCCGGGTCTATCAATAGCCGGGTCAATGGGTCTTGTGCGATCCAAGCCCGGTCAGCCGCGTCGGCATACAGGACATCGACGACAGTGCGCAACAAGGCCGCTTCGTTCCCAGGTGCATCGCCTGGTGCCGTCAGGGACAACCACGTCCGCACGTCGTCTTGGTCCTCTTGCCATGCCCGTACGACCGAATGGACCTTCAGCGCCTCTTCGTTGCGCCGCCAAAATTCCTTGAACCACGGCTGCTGGAAGCCGCGCGGTTGGGCCTTCAGGAAGGTTGCGCATGCCTCGAATGCTTCGTGATAGGCACGGACTGCTGCCGCCTGGGCGCGCGTGCGGGAAGTGCCTGGTCTGGTCCCGGCCGCCGCTCGGTCAGCGGCCTCGATCGCATCGCGCGCCTCGCGTGCAAGACGCGCCGACGCGCCGCGAAGGCCAACCGCACGGGGGGCCGGATGCTGAACCTCGCGCAGCAGGGCACGGCGCGCCAGGTAGGGGCCCGCCTGCTCGAATACGGCTTCGGCCAAGTGGATGAGTTCCAGATAGTAACTGTCGCGGACACGTCGACCGCCGGCCACGAAATCAGCCAGCCGTGGGACCGGTAATCCCAGGCGATTTTCCAGGAACGCCGGAAGGTCCAGCGGTTTGCGCATCCGGTCCTGGTCCTGGTGCAAAAACGCCAGCAGCAGGCCTGCCAGCACGCGGGGTGCCTGATGGCCCGTCTCGATCAGGACGTTGCGCGTGAACTCGGGCGGCCGACTTTTCATCAGTTCGATAAGCATTCTATTGTTGATCTGGCTTTGAAGCCCCTGGTAGCCTTCCGACAGGCCGGCTTGCAGCAGCAAAGCGACGTCCAGCGGGTTCAGAGCACACGGCGCGGGCCACGAGGTATTCGGCGCGTCCAGCCCCGGTAGCGGTCCGATGGCTTCACCAAGGAAGCCGGCGATCCATGCAGACTGTCCAGCATAGGCCAGCCCGCCCCCGCCTTGATCGATCCGCGCGATGGCGCGCTTGGCGTCGCGAACGTGGCGAAGACGTCGCAGGATCATAGGACGCAACTGGTTCTGGCAACGGGAAAGCAGGTAGTTCAACTGGGCCATCGACAATTCCGGCGCCAGTGCCGCCAGTTCCTCTTGCCGAACGGCGGGGATCTGGGCACGGTCGCCCAGAGCGTACAGGTCCGATGCCCTGGGCGCGTCGGCGGTAACGTCCCGGTAGCGAAGGTCTTCGTGGATCGGCGGCACAGGTTTAGGCGTCGGCACGGCGACGGGTTCCCCGGGGGATGTGACCGCCGCAAACCATCGCAGTAGCGTGCCGATTTCGTAGTCAGCTTCCGTTCCAGGTAGCGCTTCATATACCAGCAACCGGGCACGGTCGACGTCCAGGCCACGGGCCTCGGTGATATCTCGGACCAGCGGATCCAGGCGGGGGCCCAGGGATTCATTCCCCACCAGCAGGCGTGAAATCAGCCGTACCAACCGCTCACGCGGCACGGCATCGCCGGGGCGACGGATACCGTGACCTTCCAGGTGGTCCCTGAACTCCAGGACCCACCGCCGGGCCCGCGACAGGTCGTCGGATAGCTCCGGGTTGAACATCCGAAGGACCGAAACGATGTGCGACAAGGCGTCGTCGGATTCGAGCAGGTCCAGCAACCGCGTGGGGTCGCCGGTGGGGTCGAGTAGCGCGTTGAAAAAGCCGGCGCCATAGGTCCCCTCGCGATTTCCCGTAAACGCCAGTCGCCCACCTGGGCTCATGTGGAGCGTCAACTCACCCTGTCGAAGCGCCAGCGTCAGGACAGACGCAGATCCGCCGGGCCCGTGGATCATCACGTCGTTGCCGCCGAGGTCCCAGTGGACGTCCACGGCGACGCTGCCCAGGCCCTCGCGATGAAGCGCGCCATCCCGCCAGGACGCTGCCAGCATCGAGCCCCGGGGAATTTCTAGTCGCCGTCCGTCCAGCAAAACCCGCGCCTCGCCCAGCGTGACCGACGCCTGGCCACGGGGTGCCAGGGCGGGCGATTCACCGTCCGCGCCTTCGATGGAAAGCCTGGCAGCCAGGTCGAATTCCAGTTCACCGGCCAGTTGCACAAGTAGACGACTGTCCTGGATGCGCAGTTCCGGAATCGGCTGGACCGCGGACTCGATTCGCGATCTCAGGCGCGCACTTCCCCTCAGGCTTCCCTCCCAGGTGCCATCGCGCTCGGACAGTCGTACCTCGACGGTCCCTTCGGTGACTTCGACATCGACCAGTACAGGGTCCCCGGTCACCACCGGTTGGGATTCCATGGCGACGCGGGTTCGCAGCGTCAGGCCATCCCCAAACGGCGTCATCCGCGCCCGCCCACGGCGCGGCCGAGATGCGTCCAGGCCCCCGGACAACTCGATATCGTGCAGTGTGGCCGTTGCGCCGCGCCCGACATCGGTCAGTGGGTGCTTCGCATCAAATCGCAGCGAGACCTCGGGCCAGGTCGAGCCCTGCAGCACCTCGAAGCGCCCGTCACCAGTGATGCGTTGCCACCATGCCCGTCCAGGCGCCGCCAGGTCTACCCGCACACGGCCCGATGCGCGTGCATTCAGACCGCCGTCGCGACCGGCTGGCTGCATGCGGATTTGTGGCAAATCCAGCGCCCAGGTATCACGGCTACGCCGGGCCGAAAACACCGTTTCGACCACGCAATCGTCCACGACGCCCAGAGTGGCCGACAGTCGCGTCCGATCGACCAGGTGGGCCTGCGAAGTCACACTGGGGACCTCGACGACCGCCCGGCAGGTCCCTTCAACAAGACGCACGAAACCCAGGAAGGCGCGGGCCACCGAATTTACGTCCATCCGACCGTCCAGCAACCGACCGCCGGACAATGGGGACCGCGAAAAGAGGCGATCAAGGCTTGCATGCAGCACGGGCAGCGCGGGCCTGGGCAGTTCCACGTCGTTGAACGGGTGCATAACCCGATTGCCGATCCGCAGGTGTCCCGAGAATGTGAACGCCAGTTCCCACCGTCGGGTGTCAGCCAGCCAGCGAGGCCGCGCGCCGATCCGTGACAGCAAAATTTCGCCAGATTCCAGGTTTCCGGCGGCTAAACGACGTCCGAAGCCGTCCACCTGCGCCGTCAACCAAGTACCGAGCAGGCGCCCCGTATCCCCGTCCGCCCGGGCGAGCAGCGCATCCAACCCGACGGCTTCCAGAGCGGCCGCGCCTATCTTGCCCAACAGATGGCCGACTGGGCTGTCTACCAGTTCACGCAGCGTGCCCATCGTCTCGGATTCGACGACGCGCCGGACCTCGGCGAGCGTCTCGACGACGTTGACCAGGCGAAGGGCCGGGGTGATTTCGATGTCGACGTCGTGGACAAGTGGCCCCGCGTCCCAATCCCCTTCCCGGGGTGGTCCGATTTCGACCGCGATGGCGGCGCGTGAATCCGGTGCGACGGCGACGCGAAAGCCGGGCCCGTCGGCCACGGGAAACTCGTGGACCCCGGGGACCAGGTCGGCGGAGGCCTCGAGTCGCAGTTGGCGCACCATCCTGGGGGTGCAGTCCTTAAACGCGACGCCGGCAAGTTCGGGAATCCGGAACGGCGCGAACGAACTGCCGTTTCCGTCGTCGTCGTACGTTCGCTGAAATGTCAGGTCGATGGCAGGTGCGCCGCCAGTATTCCGCTTGCCGATCCGCGGCGAATCGGCTTTCGGTTCGCGATTCATGTCCCCTCATTCCCAGGTGGCGCCCAGGCGATCCTACCCCAAATCTGGAAAGCCGCGGCGATGACCCGGAT
>CAZHDQ010000231.1:0-5194 GCA_964531595.1 uncultured Anaeromyxobacteraceae bacterium | reverse complement strand
GATGGGAACGTGTAGGCCAGAGGCCGGTGCGGGCACGGTGCCAGGTACGGTCCCTGTTCTTAATCGTTTTGCGAGCATCGCGGCCAATGCACGGATATCGTCGTCGGAGTGGTCGGTCACGGCTCAATACCTTGTGAAGATGTCGTGTGGCTTTCCGTGGCGCACTTCAATGTCGAAGGTCAGTCTCATGGATTTCCCGGCGACGGGCGGATCGTTTGGGGCGCGTCCATCCACCAGATCGAAATCGGCCCAACCGGTGATTCGCCCCCCTGTATCGGTGTCGAATCGGTCCATGTACAGGTCGCCCGAAGTAACCACCAGCGGCTGGACTTGTTTGGGGCAACGCTGGTTTAGCAGCACGGACACGCGGATCAAATGATCGTCGATCGGCAGAGGTTGGTCAGGGGCAGCGGCCCACGCAGCCTGCGTTTCAGGAAGCGCGGTGAACTGGAGAACCAGGAGGTCAGATTCAGTGACCTGACGATGGCCGCGGCGCATTTCGACCAAGCCGGTCTCATCGACTGATTGGACCCAAGTGAGGAAGTCGAATTCGCACAAGAAGGGCTCGAAGACACGAGCTTCGTCACCACAAGGTTCGATGGTAAGGCGTTCGCCTTCGAGGATGCCCTTGTCGGCACCACCGCAACCGCACGTGATCATCACGGCGATCAAGAGCAATGGGGAGATCCGGTTGCGCACCGGGGTCACCATGCCGCGCCGCTAAGTGGCCGTTGCCGTCGTAGCCGCCACTGGACGCGCCGATTCACGGACCTGCATCGAGCAGTGGCCGTCGAAGACACCGCCCTTCTGGATGACCAGACTACCCGTCTGGAGATTCCCATGCAGTCGGCCGGGGGCGTGCAACTCAACGCCGGACTTCGCGTTGATGTCGCCTACGACGTCTCCCTGGATGATCACGGTATCGACCGTGATCGTCGCACTGACCTTAGCGCCCTCGCCGACGATCAGTGTGCCTTCCGAGAAGATTTCGCCAGTGAATTTGCCGACGATTCGGACGGTGCCCTCGAAGGTCAGTTTGCCTTCGAACTCGCTGCCGCGTCCGAGCAGGGCGTCCTCGTCACCTTGGCGCGCGGGACCCACGGGACCGGAGTTGCTGTTCATGTCATTCCTTCCCAAGAATAGGGCGACCAGACCTCAGGGCCGGGAACGGCCAGACTTTAGATCGAAGGACAGTGTGAGTCAATTGTGAATGGTCCAGGCGACTTCTCGCATTGCGGCAACGATGCTAGAATCCCGCAAGTCCGGGGGAGGATAGCCTGGTGAAATGCCCATTCTGCGGAGAAGCACTTGTGGACGTGCGCGGCGACGTTCCAGGGGGGCGGGTCGAATGCGGGACCTGCCACGCGTTGATTGACCCTGAACTGGCCGGTTTGGCCGAGCCTTCGGTCGTCGGGGATGACGATGGCAAAGCGGCCTCGACAACTGCTAAATCCGAGGCCATCGACGCGTTCATTCCGTTGATTGAACCCGACGAGCCTCTCGGCGAGTCTTTCGACGAACCCCTCGACGAGCAGGAACATTTGCCGTTCGTGGCTGATGCGTCCGAGACGACCGAGTCCCCGGAAGCGATGCCCGATGACAGCGCGATCCCAATCGATGACTTTCGGGTAGAGCCGCCACCTGCGGTGGACACCGGTGACTATGTGCGGGTCGAGCCTGTTCGGCCGGCGCCACCGGTCGGGGGTGCGGCTAGTTCCTATTCGTTCAAGGCGGGGCAACTGGAGCACGCGGCCGAGACTGTGTTTACCGAACGAGCTCGCAGCTCTGCTTCGGCCGGAGAATCTGCCGCCTCCCCCGGAAGTACCGCGCCGGGCGGGCTGGATGATTCATGGCTGACAGGCGACGATGGCCGCAAGCCATCTAGGGATGCGACTGACGACACGGGCAAGGGGCGCGCTCCTGATTCCTTTGCCGGGCGCGATGGGCGCGATTCCCCGTTTTCAAATCGCGACTTACTCGCGGACGAAGTTAACAAGGAACCACCACCTGTTTTCGACGGACGGCGTGAGCACCCGGTGTTCTCGGAACTTACACCGCCACCGAGGCGCAGTGACTCCGGCTTGTTCGACGACGGGGTCGACGTCTCGTTCGACGGGCTCGACGCGGAGAACCACGAGTCGCTGTTCAACGAACCGTCCGGCCTCGAGGGGCAAGGGCGTGAACGCGGACCTGATTTCGATTCGATGTTGCGCCCCAAGGGGCCGACGGATGCGAGCGACGACGTTTTTTCGGGGTTCTCGCAGCGTCCACGTTCAGACGCAACGCCGACCAAGGACGACGACATCGATATCCCGTTGCCTCCCGGTTGGGACGACCTGGAAGGCGGCCTCGACGCGCTGCCGGAAATGGATTCCCTGGGACCTGAAGCTGGCGCTGCTTTCGGCGAAGACCTGTTTGCTGGGAGTAATCGTCTGGAGATCGATGTCCCTTCGACCGTCCTCGCGCCGCCGCCGCAGGGCGACGCTAAGCAGGCCGGCCTGAAGGCCCCAAGGCCGCGAAAGGTCCGGAAGGTAAAGGGGGGCGGGACATCCGGATTGCGGCTGGCGCTTCTCATGGTTGTGCTCGTGGGTCTGGTCGGTGTGATCTTGGGCCAGACCCGGTACGGCTATTTCGGCGCGAAACTATTTTCCGGAAAAAGCGGGGGTGGGTCGTCAGGGGTCGCAACCCGCCGCGGCGGTGGCTTGGCAGGCAGGGCGGAAAGCGGCGTAGCTCGAGATACGCGCGAGGCCTACGAGGCCGAGGTTCGCCAACTGGATCGTGCTCTTCGCGAGAACCCGGACGACACTGCGACGCAGGCGGCCCTCTACGAACTGCTTCTGCGCTACCGCGAGCGTTTCCCGCTGGCGGTGTCGTCGGATCCCTTAACTTCGAATCGTCTGCAGGAACTGCGGACACGCGTGCGGCTATCTGGTCGCGCGGCCGATCTTGCAAATATGCTGAACCTGATGTTCGACAGGAAGTACGACGAGGCACGGGCGGTGCTGGATTCGATTGCTACTGCGAACAGCCAGGATCCCGAAATTCTGTATTTTTACGGTCGTTTATCCTTCCTGCAGAAGGCCTGGACGGATGCGCAAAAATACTTCGGGATGGCCATCGCTGCGAATCCGAAGGCGAACGGCGCCCGACATTTCCTGGCCCGTTCGTTGATAGAAACCCGCGACTGGGTTCGCGCGCGCTCGGTCGTCGACCAGATCCTGGCCGACGTTCCGGACCACCTGGGTGCCGCTGTTTCGCTGGCGGAAATCCAGTTGGCGAACAAGAAACTCGACGAGGCTGCTGCCTCGGCCGCTTCCGTAATCAACCGCGCGAAGGCCGGCGCCGATGCCCAGGAGCAGTTCCAGGCGTTTTCGGTGCTTGCCAGGATCGAGGAGTCGCGCGGGAACCTTGAGGGCCGGATGACGCAACTGCGCGCCGCGCTCGGCGCCCAACCGACGGACCAGGATACGGCTGCGACGCTGGGTCGGATGCTGCTGAACAGCGGGAAGCGAGGCGAGGCGATTGGCGCCATGCGGCCCTGCCGCGAGCGTGGCTGTAATTCCGAAGAATTTTTACTGACTTACGCAGAGGCCGCATTCGATGACCAGCAGGAGGGGTTAGCGGAGGCAACGCTGGACGAGGGTGCGAAACTGTATCCGGAATCCCCACGTTTTTCGAACCTTTTGGGCGAATACGAACTGAAGCAGGGACGAATCGAGTCCGCGACGCAGGCATTCCGGAAGGCGATCGATATCGACCCGACCTTCGTACCGGCCTATCGGAATGCTGCGCAGACGCGCATCCGGGCGGGTCGTCTGTCGGAGGCCAACGAGATCCTGGCAGCCGGCGCCATTAAGGTGCCCAAGTCCATTGATTTGCTGCTGAGCCTTGCCGACGTCCAGTCCGAACAACGCGACTTCGCAGGGGCCGAGCGCACGCTTCGGGCCGCGATCCGACTGGATGGGCGCAACGTGAAAGCGCAACTCGACCTCGGAATCGTCCTTGAACGGCAGCAGCGTTTCGAATCCGTCATCGATGTCCTGGGTACCCTCGCGCAACGAGGTGTCCTGAATCGGGAAGGGGCGCTTTGCCTGGGTCGGGCTTACATGGCTCTGGGACGCTTCAAGGCGGCGCGAGACCTTCTGGTGGACCTGCACGGGCAGGATAAGGACGACCCCGAGGTGGCGTCGGAATACGGTCGCGCCCTTGCGAAAGCCGGCGAGGCGCTGGCGGCAGAGGCAGTCCTCAACAAGGTAATCGAGGACCACCCTCAGCACGCCCAGGCTCATTTCTATCTGGCCACGTTGATGGCCAATCAGAATCGCCCACGCGCAGCGGTGGACGCATTCCAGGCAGCGGTTCTGCTGAATCCGAATGACCCGTCGATCCGGTTGGCGCTGGCGAAGGCTTTGCTGACCATCGGAACTACGGACACCCGTCGTGAGGCACGGCAGCAGTTGGACACCGTTATTGGCGCATACAACCGGGACGATGCGCTGATGGATCAGCGGGACGCGGACGCGTGGGCGATGCGTGGGACGCTGCTGTTTGAAGAAGAAAAGTACCCCCAGGCACTTAAAGACTTCGAGACCGCACTTGCAGTGTCACCTGGGCGGACCGACCTGGTCTTGAACGTGGGGCGGACCCTCTTCGAGATGGCACGGTTCGATGACGCGAAGCCGTTTTTTCAGCGCGTCCTGGCAAAGGAATTGCGCAACCAAGAGAGCCACTACTACCTTGGGCGCATCGCGGTTAGGCGCGGTGAAAATCGTGATGCTCTCAAGCATCTCGAGGCGTCGGTAATGCAAGACCCGGTCCCGAACCCGGATGCGCTGCGCATTCTGGGGATGATCTACCGTGATGAACGGATGAGCGGACCCGCACGAAAGGCGTTCGAACGTTACCTCCGCTTCGTCCCGGACGGTGCAGAAGCAGAAGAGGTCCGGCAGTTGCTGGCGCGAATGCGCCCGTAGTCGCACGCGCCCTAGTTCATCGAAACCGCATCCTGTCCCAACAGTCCTTCCAGTTCCGGCAACAGTCGTCGATCGGGGTCGAACCCTTGCCCGCCCGTTACACGCAATTCCATCCGGCCGACGCCGGGCAACCGTAGCCGGAGTTCGATGGGGCAGGGACCGGGATGCGCCTCGAGCAGCACTAGCAAATCTTCGATTGTTGAGGGGGCCACGGTAGTAAC
>CAZHDQ010000230.1:0-5198 GCA_964531595.1 uncultured Anaeromyxobacteraceae bacterium | reverse complement strand
GGCCTCGACCAGGGCCTGGTGGCCGGCTGGCAGAAGGCGATCGACGACGCCAAGGTCGCGGTCCGCGAGGGCGAGAGTCTGGCGGGGCCGCTGCAGCAAAGCGGGCTGTTTCCCCCGATGATGACCCACATGATCGCGATCGGCGAGAAGACGGGTCAACTAGAGGGGATGCTGAAGAATGTTGCGGACGCATACGACGCCGAGGTCGACTCGCGCGTGACGATGCTGACCGCCGTTATGGAGCCGGTGATGATCGTCGGCATGGGTGTCATGGTCGCCTTCCTGGTGTTCGCGATCCTGATGCCGATGCTGAAGATGAACGAGGTAATCGCTGGTGGCTAGTGGACCGGGCACGTTTTCCCGGTCGAGGACTGGAACGCAGGAGGCTTCAATGGACATCCGCAAATGGATTATTGCCCGCAAGCCGGCACAGGCCGCCTTCCGTGGCATGACACTTCTTGAAATCATGGTGGTAATCGCGATCATCGGCATTGTGGCGACCGCAGTATCCGTGGGCGTGGTGGGATACCTGAACAAAGCGCGCGTCAACGCGACGAAAACACAGATCGGGACGGTGGCCAACGCGATCCAGATGTACGCGCTGGACGGAGACTATCCCAGCAGCTTGACGGTGCTTACCGAGGGAGCGGGTGCCCCGCTGAAGCCAAAGCAGTTGAAGGACCCTTGGGGCCAGGACCTGCTCTACAACTACCCGTCCCAGGACGCGAATCTGGAATTCGACTTGTGCTCGAAAGGCCCGGACCGGCGCGAAGGCACGGAAGACGACATCTGCAATGACTAGGGGCGTTCGTGCGATCAGGGGGGCTAAGAATGGCGCCGCGGCGCGCCGGCGGTGGTCGGCTGGCTTCACCTTGATCGAACTGGGCGCGGTGTTGGCCATCGCCATCGTAATGGTGGTGGCTGGCGTCGCGACGCTGCAGGGCGTGCGCAAGGCCGACATCAGCACGTCGGCAGCGAAACTGACGGTTGCGGTCCGCTACCTGTACGACCTCGCCGCGATCAACAACCGCACGTACCGGTTGGTGATCGACATGGAGGACAACTCCTACTGGGGCGAACGTATCGACCTGTCGGATAGTTGTGGCACGGCGGTGCTGCCTGCAGACGACGAACGCGGGGGCGGGGAACGGGGGAAAGAGGAAAGCGCGCAAGCGGGTGGTCCCAAGGGGGCCGAGGTGGACGAGGAATCCGGCGTGCTTGGACCGGACGGAAAGCCAAAGCAAAGGCTCAAGGACAACCTGTTGACCCGACGCCAGTTACCGAAGGGGATCCGATTCATGGGAGTTATGACGAGCCACCAGGACGAGCGTTCCGAGGAAGGGCAGGCCGAGGTGTACTTCTTTCCCAGCGGCTACGTGGAGCGGGCGTTCATCTATCTGGAGAGGGATTCAGAGGTGTACACGGTCGAGACCCTGCCGCTGCGGGGCGTGGGCCGTGTCCATTCGAAGGAACTGGACCCGCGCGACCTGTTGGACGAGGGCTAGACGATGGTGCGGCGACCCGACATCGCGGTTCGACCACGCGTGCGGCGGCGTTTGCGCGGGTTCACGCTACTCGAGGTCATGGTCGCGTTGATGATCCTCGGCATGTCTTTGGCGGCCATCTCGTTTGCGAACGCCGCGGCGATGAGCCAGGTGAGTCGGATCACGCGGATGACGACCGCCGCCTTCCTGATGGAGGGCGTGGTCAACGACGTCCACGCCCACTACGTCAGCGAGGGATTCCCCTCGAACAGTATCGAGGACAAACGCTGCGACCTGCCGCGCGACTTCCAGGGTGTGTACGAGTGCCGCTACGACCTGAAGGCGCTGAACCTGAAGCCGGATCAGGTGTCGGCGCTGGTCGAAGCGGCGATGTCCCAGTTCGCAGGGCTGGGCGAGATGGCTAACGACCCGACCGCCGAAGTGGGCGCAGGCGGCATGGATCTGGGGCAAGTGTCCGTGCTGGCGCCGCTGTTCGGGCCGTTCGGGACGGAATTGATGGCGTTGTGCCGCGTGGATATCAGCCAGGTTGTGATGGGAGTCACCGCGATGACCGGGTTTCTGCCCCGGATTGTTGACGAGGTGACCAAGCGCACACGGCAGTTGACGGTACGACTGACCTGGAAGGATGGCCCGCGTGGGCGGCGAGAACTGCCGGTCCAGACGTTCGTCGTGTCGCTTCCCGAGGAAGAAGTGGCTGATCGGCGTGATGCCGAGCGGCAGATGGACGTGATGGAGGCGCAGGGTTCGGTCCAGGCGAATACGCCGGGCTACGGTACGCGCGGGACGGTCGCGCCCCAGGGGCGGTCGACGATTGGCGGGCAGGGCGGCGCTACGACTGGGGGCGGCAATTGAGGACGCGACGTGCCACGCCCGGCTTCACGCTGCTGGAGGTCCTGGTCGCAGTGGGCCTGCTGGCGCTGGTGTCGTTGCTGATGGTGCAGGCGATTCGGTTGTCGATCCAGGCTCGGGAAGAAATCACCCGGGTCGAGGAACTGAACCACGCGGCGCGTGTCGCGTTGCGCCGGATGGCGTCGGACATATCGATGGCGTACCTGTCGAACCACGTGAACCCACGGGAGCCGGCGAGCGCGACGATCTTCGACGGACGCGAGGACCGCTTGCTGTTTTCGTACCTGGGCCACGAGCGGCGGCGACGCGGCTCGCGGGAGTCGGATCAGGGGATCGTGGAGTACCGGTTGGAACGCGGCGCCGAGGGGCGGACCTTGGTGCGGCGCGAAAAGGCGACGCCTGACGCAGAACCCGAGCGCGGCGGGGTACGCGAGACGCTGGTGACCGGGGTCAAGGACTTCCGGTTTGCGTACTGGGACGATAAGGCCGAGGACTGGAAGAACGAATGGGAAGCGGTGATGGATGACGCGCTGCGGTCGGGTACTGCTGGGTCACTGTCGCCGGTCCTGGCACCGGCCGGTTCGGTCATGATGAAGGCGGCCCAGGACAAGTTGCTCGAAGGATTCCAACTGCCGTCGCGGGTTTATATACGTCTGGTGCTGCTGGACGCCGACGGCAACGAGTTCCCGTTCGAGACGCAGGCACGGATTCATTTGCGACTCCCGCTGAATTTTTAGTGGCGGGGACGGGTGGGGGGGTGCGCTGGGACCTGGGATTGTGAGGGGAGGCGGCAAAATGGCGAAGGTCGGGGACAGGCAGTCGCGGTCACGGCGCCTCCGGGACAGCCGGGGCGTGGCGCTGATCGTGGTTTTGGCCGGGATCACGGTCCTGGCGGCCTTCTCCAGCGAATTCACGTACCGTTCGCGGGTGGACATCAAGGTCGCGTCCAACGTCGAGCGGCAGGTTCAGGCCTACTTCCACGCCCGATCGGCCGCCGAGATCGCCCGGCTGATCATATCGTCCCAGAAGATGGTCGACCAGGCCGTGGCAGCTTTCATGGGGCGGGGCCGCGGGCCGCAGTTGTGGATGTTTGCCGGCAAGTTCGCCGAGATCTTTGCCCGGTCGAACCTGAACTTCCTGGGTATCGACGTGATGAACCTGCGGGGTGCAGAAGGGTTGGGCGTCGAGTCCGGAGGCTTCGACCTGAAGGTCGAGCCCGAGGACCGCAAGATCGGCATCAACGCCGCGACGACCGACTCCGAGAAGCGGGCGTTGTTCTCGCGGCTGTATCCGCTATTTGCCGGAGAGGTTGACCCGGAGAGCCGTCGGACCGAAATGGATCGCAAGGCGGCGGATCTGGTGCTGAACATCATGGACTGGATCGATCCAGACGACGATCGCTCAGACATCGATTCGATGGGCAACTTCGTCCAGGCGGGCGGCGCGGGCGAAAACGTCGATTACGCCAAGCACGGCTACCGCGCGCGCAACGCAAAGATGGATTCCGTCGAGGAACTGCGCCTGGTCGAGGGCATGACCGACGAGTTGTTTTGCAAATTTGGGGACGAATTGACCGTGTACCAGACCGACAAGGTCAACATCAACGAGGCCAGTCCGCAGCTGATCAAGGCGCTGGTTTGCGACGCGGTCATCGGCGATCGGGCTCTGGCGTGCGGGTACGGACTGGCAGCCTCCGATTCGCCAGTCGACCGGGCGATCGGGATGATGGAGATGTGTCGCAACATCAAGCGGGCGCTGTTCATGCCCCCGTTCACCAACGAAGCCGATTTCGTCGGGTTCTGGACCCGGCTACCCGATCCGTTGAACCAGTTCGTCGCTATCGACGGCAACCGGCTGACTCCGATGATCGGCACGCGCACAAAGGTGCTGCGGATCACCGCCCGAGGCTGGTCCGGCGCATCGGGGCATCAGATCAACGCGGTCATCGACCAGGGGTCCGAGAGTTTCTTGTACTGGAAGGAAACCGGGTTCGATGCCGGACAGATGCAGGACCTGGGCGTCAGGGCCCAGGGGGAAGCGGGAATGTCACCGATCCTGGCGCAGGGGGCGGAGTCGCCAACTGCCGGTCAGGGGACGCCATAGGGGTTGAGCATGGGCCACCGAGTGTTGGGGGTCACGGTCGGCGACGAAACGGTGACCGTGGCGGTCATCGAGACGCGGCTGCGGCGGTTCGAGTTGAAGGCGGTTTACGAGGTCGTGCGCCGGCCGCTGGGTGGTGACTCCGCGTGGGTGGGGGATGGGGCGCCCGACGACCCATCTGAAGAAGTCGTTGTGCGGGAATCCGCCGGCTCAGCGCTGGCACGAGCGCTGGTGCCGCCGCCGTCGGCGATCGACTCGATGGTCGTGGCCTTTCCCGGGTCGCGTGCGTTCCTGCGGCGCCTTTCGTTCCCGTTTCGTGAGAAGGCGCGAATCGATGCGACGCTGCCGTTCCAGATGATCGGGCACGTCCCGGTTGAACCTGAGGACATCCACTGCGCCTACGCGAGGATTCCGTCGGACGGCCCGGGCACCGAGACGCTGGCTGTGGCTGTGCCCATCGACGACTTCACGTTGTTCCTTGCGGATGTTCGAGCCCAGGGCCTGGACCCGGCTGCGGTGTCGGTCGACGGGGTGTGCTTGCTGGCGCTGGCGCCTTACCTGCCGCCTTCCGACCCCGACGCGCCCTGTCTGCTGGTCTGGGTTCACGGGGCGACGGCCGAAATGGTCGTGGTCCGGGGGGCGGAGCCCATCGTCGTGCGCTCGGTCGATCTGGGCGAACCGGTGGCAAAGGGGGGCGAGGTCAATCCCGCGTTTTTGGGCGAGGTTTTGTTGAGTGCGGCGTCG
>CAZHDQ010000229.1:0-5201 GCA_964531595.1 uncultured Anaeromyxobacteraceae bacterium | reverse complement strand
TGCGGTCGCCTCCGTAGCGCTCGTCGTTGAAGAGCGGATGCCCCGTCCATTCCATGTGGACCCTGATTTGGTGCGTACGTCCTGTTTCGAGTCGCAGTTCCAGCAAGGTTACGTATCCGAAGCGTTGAATAACGCGGTCGAGCGCTGGCCCGGGCGGAAGATTCGTCAAGCTGCTGAGCCCACGAGCGGCGCCGACGTCCCCCGGAGGGAACGCGTCGAGGCGGCCCAAGCCACGCAGCAAGATCAGATTGGCGCTCCAAGGGCCAATGCCCGGCAGCTCGGTCAAGTACCGGATCGCCTCGGTGCTGCCCAAGCGTGAGAGTTTTTCCTCGGTCACATCGCCCGATTCTATCGCACGGGCGATATGGCAAAGCGCCTCGGCCTTCCGAAGACTGAGACCGCATGCTCTGAGTTCGTCTGGGCGCGCATCGGCGACGACTCGGGCCTTGGGAAATGCGAAGAAGCGGCGACCGTCATGTTCGATGGCAGCGCCGAAGCGTTCGACCAGCCTACCAACAACGGCCACGCCGGCGTCCAGGCTCACCTGCTGGAAGGGCACGACGTTCGCAAATGTCTCGAACAGCCCAGCGAAACGTGGAGGCCTCATGCCGCGTAGTGCGCGCCCCGTCAATGCAAGCCTGCGCTGGGCTTCTGCCAGCCGTTGGAGTGGCTCCGGGTCCACATCCAAACCGAGGATCTGTCGCAGGGTTTGTCCGATAGCCTTGCGCGCGTCGGGGGAAGGGTTGCCGCACAGCACCGTGAACCAAACATCGGGGTCGTCCATCGTTTTGCGGTTAGTTACCTCTACGAGCACGACACCTTCGGGCGTCTCCAACGCTCGCAAGTAGCGTTCCCCCTGCTCCCAGACATCGATCAGATTCGTTGGACGGCGTTGCAGTACGCGTACAGTCGCCTCCAGGTTGAATGGCCCTTGAGTGGCCAGCGGCACACCCCCGGATTCATCTTCGGGATAGGTGACGCGTGCCCCTTGCACGACGGCGAATGTCGTCATGCGGTGCGGCGCTGCGTGCTTGGCGCTGGTGATGTCCTCAACCTGAGCTCCGCGTGCCGTCAGGGCATCGGCGACGAGGGAGCGATGGCAACGCCAGGGCACGGCCTCGGCGCACATCAAGGCGACCGTGTTTTCCTTGGCTAACTCATGCAGCTTGGCAAGCCCGGCCTCGAAGCCATCGGTCTGCATGTAGTCGGCGAACCCCCGGAAGCTCGCGTTTCGCCACGCAGTATTGATTGAATCCTTGTTGGTGTGGCGCAAACCTCCTAGCTCCGCCAGATGCACGTAGCGGATGCCCAGGGAGTCAAGATGTGCCGGAAACACGTCACCATTGAACTGGGGGTTGTGCCGCGATTTTGGAATGGTCCGGATGTCGACGAGTACAGAAACTTCGAAGGCGTGAAGGAGCGCGACGAGTTCATCCAGCGTTCGTGTTGAATGCCCGACCGTGTAGACGTGCGCGCCGCGCCAGGTCTGTCCAGCGTTCATCGCCACTTCCTTACACGCCACGCACCTATTTCGCCTTGCCGTGCGTCGGGACCGCTGCCTCGTGCGCCATGGCATCGTGCGCCGCTTGGGACGCGCTCTTGATCGCTTCGGGTACACGCCCGGCGACCTCTCGCGCACGGTCGGCATACCCCGTGATCTGCTGACGCGTATCTTGGCCCGACTTGGGCGCCAGGAGCAGTGCCACGGCAGCCCCGACGACCGCACCACCCATGGCAGCCAGGACGATCGCGCCGCCGCCGTACCCGCAATTTTGACCGTGTTCGTTTCCATTACTCATAATGATTCTCCTGTTTTTTCATGCGTTCCTGGTTCGTCCGGTCCGCGCATGACCTTGATGAAAGCCGCAACGGCCGGACCCGCCGAGGCCGCGACCAGGGTTGCAAGATCCAGCACCTTTGCGTTCCGCTCGACGGTGTGGGCCATGCTGTTCAGCGCCGACATCAGGTGCGCCACGTCATTCTCGCTGCCCTCCAATCCGCGGCTAAGCTTTTCGACGCGTTCAGCGATGACCTGGACCTGATCCAGGGTGGCCGTCAACTGGACCCCCACGCTGTGGATGGTGGAAGCGGCTCGTTGTAGCGCAAGCGTTAGTAGCACCAGCGCCGGGAGCAATGCCCCCACCAGCACCGCCATCAATATCAGTAAAGTCAGTTGCCAGGCTTCCATGTGGTCCGGTCTCCGTCGAGCGTGTGATCGAACATAACAGATTTTGAGTCATTCGAGAAACGCCGGCAAGCTCAACCCCGGTGGATTCTGGGACTTGCGTTGTGCGGCACGCGGGTCCTGTTGTCCATTGTCCGACCGGGGTAGAATCCAGGGTCTAAACGACGCCGGACGGTGGGGCGCATGTCGGGCAACCGCAACCAACGACGAAACGAAACGGGGTCGGATGCCTGTGAGGCGGTGGCCGCAGCCCATGGCCCGCGAGTCCGGGCGCGGGCGTGGCTGGAATTCGATGGGGATGCGTTCCTGGGGCCGGGGCGGGCCAAGCTGCTGCATGCGATCGAACGCACCGGCTCGATTTCGGCTGCGGCTCGGGACCTGGGAGTGACTTACCGGACGGCCTGGAATTGGGTGGACGCGATGGGACGGGCGGTTGGCCAACCCATGGTGGAAACCGCCACCGGAGGTCGAGGGGGAGGAGGCGCCCGGCTGACCCCTGCAGGACGGGCCGCGATCGAGGCCCTGGATCGCCTGACCGCCGGTCTGGACGACTGGGTCAACCGGATGGACGGGGAAATCGCCCGTCTGTTCCGGGGCCCGCAATAGCCCAAATGCCCTGACCGTCACTTCCCGCCTTTTTGGCCGGGTTCCGCCAGGGCCACGTCCAGGCCGATCAAGATTTGCCGTCCTGGTTCAAAAAAGCCGTACCCGGTCTGGTGATTACTGTCCAAGAGGTTGGTTACGCGCACCCATAGGTCCAGGGCAGATGTCGGACGCAGATCGACCCGGCCGTCCCACTGGACGTACGTGCCCAGACGACCCCGGGCGCGGTTTACCGGGTTCACGAAGTCCTGGGGGCCGACGATCGCCAGCCGGGTCGAAAGTTCCAGCAGGCGCAATGGCCGGACGACGACCGCTAGTGTGCCCTTGGACGCGGGCCGATAAACCAGTCGATCCCCTGGTGCCCTGGCGTCCGTGCGTCGCGCATGAAGCCACGCGTATCCGAGGTCCAGATCCAGCCAGCGCCCGATTTGGGCCTGAACTGATGCGTCGATTCCGGCTAGGCGGGCGGTGCCCACGTTTCGTACTTGCTCGCGCCCAGCCCCCAGGGCCACCGGCTCGATTAGGCCTGACACTTCGGCATCGTGTCCGGCTATTCGCAGAGTACAGTTCGGTGCCACGCGCCAGGACGCCTCCAGGCCGAAATGCCACGCGCTTTCGGGTGCCAGACCGGGATTTGGATCGCGGGTCCCACCGACCTCGGCGAAGCGCTCCTTCAGGGTGGGAAAACGGGTACGGCGAGCAGTTGTCGCCCGCAGGACCAATCCGTCGACTGGGGACCACCGGACCGATGCCAGAGGGCCTGGACCGACTCGAGCCGTTTTCGATGCCCCAGGCAGATTTCCCGGGACTTCGACGTCGACTTGGCAGCCCAGGGTCAGCGACCATTTTGGCGTGAAGCGGGCCTCGATTTCAGGGGCCAACGTGACCAGGGTCCTGTCCACTTCCCGTGCGGCGGTTGCCGTGTCGTCTTGCTGCCTGTGACGATCGTGCTGGGCGCCTGCCCACAGGCGGATGTGGGTCGGTCCCCAGGGCGTCCGGTCCAGGCGCAGGCGGCCGCGGACCCGTCCACCTATGGTCCAGTCGGTCCATGTGGACCTGAAGGCCCCGGCGCCGTGGCGGTTCGAATACGTCGCGTCGTCGTAGCCGTTCAGGATGGTTTCGAACCGTCGGACGAACACCGATTCTTCCAGGTCGATCCCACCGGCATAGGACCCTTCGTGGGCGACAGACGCCCCGACCATCCGCCACGTATCGAAACGCCAGTACCGAGGATCGGGATCGTACACGTCGGGAGGCACGCCGCGGGAACCCTCGATCCACAAGGCATTTGCTGCCAGTTCGTGCCCTCGGGCCACCGACGCCCGGACCGCAGCACCCAGATGCCCCCGGGTCTCGTCGCTGTTGAGGCGCAGTCCCGCAGGCTGGTTTGGGGTCGGCTGGAAGCGCGTTGACAGAGGCCACGCCTCGCGTTGGTCCCATCCGCCGTAGACCGCCCAGGCCACCGGCCCGACCCGTTTTGTATGCCACGCGGACAGGCGGATGGACCCGGGAATGGTCCCTTCGACCCGGGTCTGAAGCAGGGGCCCCCGCCCCGGACGCCGCGTGACCAGGTTGATCGCCCCACCCAGGCCGTTCGGGCCGAAAAAGATGGACGCCGGCCCCTGGATCACGGTCACGCGTTCCAGGGCCAGCGCCGGGATCATCGACAGGTCAGTCGTCCCGTCGTACGCGAGGTACGTCGGGCTGCCGTCTACCAGGATCGCGGTTTGCCGGGCATCAAATCCCCGGATCACGAAGGTCTGCTCGCCTCGGATGTTGCTTGAAACGACGGCTGACGGCAGTGTGTCCAGCACGTCCACGGGGCTCTGGGCCCCCTGGCGCTCGATGGCTTCCCGGCCGACCTCGACGATGCTGGGACCGTCGTCTCCCGCCCCGGCAGACACGATTGTCACGTATTCCGCAACCGGCTCTACGTATTCCGCAACCGGTTCCACGGATTCGTCCCCGGGGCCAGGTGCGATGTCGACCGGTTGGCCGTACGCAACGGTGGCTGACAAGCAGGACGCGGCCCAGACGACCACGCACGCCATCCGTGCGGGCAGGAAACGCCATCGCGGTTCCCGAACTGGTCCCGGGGTGCCCACCGTCAGCGATCCGTCAGGATCAGGTCCGCCAGGTCCCGGACCTTCAGGCAACCCGGATAGTCCAGGTCTGCTTCCCAGGAAAGGTTTCGGGTCGTTGGGTCGACATAGCCCTGGGTCAGGGTTTCGCCGGGCACCGGGACCAGCCCGGTGCAATTGGGGGAATCACCCGGATGGAACCCGTCCTCCGCGGCGAAGTCCACGGCCACCGTGGACAGGTCCAGGGTGTCGAATGCTGCGGCGACGATGGCTGACAAGCGGACGACCATTGCGCCCCCGAAATCCACGGTGGGCAGGGAGCCCAGATCCAC
>CAZHDQ010000228.1:0-5204 GCA_964531595.1 uncultured Anaeromyxobacteraceae bacterium | reverse complement strand
GTCGTCCATACCCAATTCGATCAGCCGGTCGCCCAGCGGTCCCTCGCCACCGCCGCCGCCGCCGCCCGCGTGGCCGCCACCCGCGCCGGCAAAGATGTCGTCGTCGCTGTCGTTGAAGTACTTGTGGTTCCCGAAAAAGTCGTAGATGACGAAGCACTGCTTGCCAATGTGCGGTGCCGTGCGGGTGCCCCGTCCGCGCATCTGCTGGTACAGGATGGGGCTGCGGACCCTGCGTGCCATGACCAGGTGCAGGATCTCCCGGCAGTCGAACCCCGTGTCCAGCATCCCCACGCTGACGGCGACCTGCGGCAGGGTTTCCTGCTTGAAGCGCCGGATGGCCTTGTTGGCGTCAGGGATGTCGCTGGTGATGACCTCGGCGTATCGCCCCTTGTGTTCGGGGTGGAGTTCGTTCAGGTACTGCGCCAGGCGAGCAGCATGGTGCTTGGTGATGGCGAAGACGATGGTCTTGCCTGGGCCGGCCTTGAGTCCTGGCGCCAGATCCCGGAAGTTCTCGTGGGCCAGGCGGTCGAATTCGGCCATCATCAGGCGGTTGGTCTTCTCGTTCGTCCAGACGCGCTCGAATTCCGCGGGATCGTAGTGGTCCTCGTTCAGCTCGGCGCCGTCGGCGATCAGTTGCGTGATGCCTGCGGCGAACCGGTAGGGCGTCAGGAAGCCTTCCTCGAACGCCTTCTGGATCGGGTAGGCGAAGTCGGGCTGGCCGTCCTTGCAGTGGTAGAAGTCGAACGTGTTGCGCTCGATGTACTGCGCCGGCGTTGCCGTCAGCCCGATGTGCAGGGCGTCAAAGTGGGTCAACGCGAGTTGCCAACTGCCATAGATGGAACGGTGGCACTCATCGGCGATCACCACGTCAAAGTATCCCGCCGAAAACTCGTTGTGCCTTCCGATCATCGTCTGCAAGAGGCAGACCGTGATCTGCTGTTCCTGACGCGCGGTTCCAGAGCGCAGCCAGTAGGTGGAGTGGCCCGACAGCAGGTCCTGGAAGGCACCCAGGGCCTGGGTCGCCAATTGTTCGCGGTCCACCAGGAACAGGACCCGTTCCGCGTGACCCGCATCGAACAGGCGCTTGATGTAGAGGGCCGTGAGGTCGGTCTTGCCGGTGCCAGTGGGCAGTTCGATCAAGAAGTGGCGCTTGCCCAGTTCGATCGCATGGTCCAGCGCCTGCATCGCCCCCTTCTGGTACGGGCGGACCGTGCGTGCTTCGCCGCTGCGGAAGTAGTGGTCCGGGATCGGGATCGTGGCCAGCGGCTTACGCGTGGCGCGCATCTCGACCAGGCGCTCCAGGTCGCGGCGCGAGTAGAACCCATCGACCGGGCGGGCGTCGTCGTTGAGGTAGTCCCAGAAGTAGATGAACTCGCCGTTGGCCAGGAAGATGAACGGCGCACCCAGTTCCTTCGCGTAGGGAAGGGCTTGCCGCTTGGCCACGTAGGGCTGGGTCGCCTGCTTCTTTGCCTCGATAATGGCCAGCGGACGGCCGTTCGCGGCGTACAGAACGTAATCGGCGCGGCCGGTCGCCGCAGGAATGACCCCGTCGGGAAGTGCCGGATATGGGGCCACGGGCTCCGACAGATCGACGGTGCTGGCGATCCCGACCTTTATCGTGACCTCCGTGCGAACCTGCGACTTGTCCACCGGGTCCCATCCCGCAGCGCGCAGCAGTTCGTCGATCACGATCCGCGCATCCGCTTCGCTTCCGATCGGGTTCATTGAACGTCCTCCGCGTTGGCAGCGTTTGCAGGGTCCATGCCAACTGCCACGTCGTATCGTTTTAGCCAGTTCGTCAGGGTCTGGTAGCTCGCCAGTCCGACCAGTTGCGCGGCCTTCGTCTTGTTTCCGTGGGCCGCGTGAAGGGCGCGTTCCAGGTAGTGGCGCGCCACGTCGGAAAGCAGGTCGGGAAGCCGAAGCCCTTTGCCCAACGGGCGATTCAGTACGACGTCGGTGGTCCCCGACGCGCGAGGCAACGCGCTAATCGATTCGGCGATGTCCTCTTCTTCGATGACCCTGGACGGTGTCCAGATCCAGGCTCGCAGCAAGGTGTTGTGCAGTTCGCGAACGTTCCCAGGCCAGGGGTGGGCGAGAAGAAGATTTCTTGCGGCAACAGAAATCTTCTTGCTTCCAGACGATGCGGCCACCTGTTCCTGGTTCAGTTCCTCCACGAAGTGGTCCACCAGGACACCGATGTCGCCGACGCGCTCACGCAGTGGCGGGACCTTCAGCACCGCCACCGCGATCCGATAGAAGAGGTCCTCCCTGAATCGTCCCGCGCCGACTTCGTCCACGAGGTTTCGGTTGGTGGCCGCGACAATTCGCACGTCCACCCGAGTCGGGCGTGTGGAGCCGACGCGGACGATCTCCCCTTCCTGCAACGCACGCAGCAGTTTGACCTGGGTCTTTTTGGGCAGTTCGCCCACCTCGTCCAGGAACAGGGTTCCGCCACCGGCGGCCTCGAATTGGCCGATCCGCTGCCGGTCGGCACCAGTGAAGGCGCCCTTCTCGTGGCCGAACAGTTCGGACTCCACCAGTTCCGAAGGGATGGCCCCACAGTTGATGGCGATGAAGGGCTTGTCGCCGCGCGTACTCGTCCAATGGATCGCGCGGGCCAGAAGCTCCTTCCCGGTCCCGGACTCGCCCTCGATCAGGACGGGCACAGTCCGCGGGGCGACCAAACGGGCCTTGGCAATCAGTCGTTTCATGGACAGGCTTCGGTGGATGATGTCGGCGAACTCCGGGGCGGCTGGGGATAGGCCGGCGCTAAGTTGCTCCAGTCGCTTGTCCGGTTCGCGCAGCAGGTCGGGAAGGTACTCGGCCGAAATGTCGAACGGCACCGAAACCGTCTGGACCCCGTGGTCGCGCGACGACTCGATCAGTTCCGCCGCGTAGCGGGTCTTCGCGAGGAGGATCCAGACTGCCGCCATGGCCGGCGTTCCAGGGCTCAGGTGGAACGTGAACCGGGTGTCGTCACCGCGTCGTGCCCTTGCATCCTCCAACGCTTCAACACATGCCGCGTAGATCTCGCCAAACCTCGTCGGGCCCGACAACCGGGCGGCACGGACGTGCATGGGCGTGGCACAACCGGTTTCCAGCCAGGCAACGAATCGCTTCGTCTTGTCCTTCGTGTGATCCGACAACAGAAGGACTTCATCGTACGAGCCGGCCGCAACGGCCGAGGCGATGGGGCCAGGACGACAGGCATCGTCGCCTTCCGCGGCCTTAATGTCCGTGTTTCCGATCCACGCTACGAGCACCTTCCCCATGGGGACCGAGACTACAACGGTTCTTCTCGATGTCCAAGGAGCCTATAAAGAAACTTCCGTTTCATCCTCGCTTGTGGGCACAAGGCCCATACCCAACCACAAAGAAACTATCATCCACGAAATGTTTGAAGTGCGGCGATATCCGAACTGGTCGAGGTGAACCCGGTCGATGTATTCGTCGGTTTGGGCGGATTGGCGCCGGCCATTGGCTTGTGGATGGTGGCGCCACTGGGACCAGAACCCTTGATCGGGCGTACGGACGCCTCCACGACGTGCCCGTGGAGTGCAAGTCGTGCGTGTGCACTGGTTGCTGACCTGCATCCGTCGGCGGCAATGCAGAGATGTAACGGCCTGTTTCGAGCCAGGATCTACCGCCCGGGTTCAGGGCGGCCCACAGGCGTCTTGATGGGCACCGGGCGTCGGTGTCGAACGTAGTATCCCACTCGACAAACCGTGCCGGCGTCAGCGAAAGCGGGCGTGCGGGCAGGTTCAGGTGTTCGAGTATCCACATTGGCCAGGGTTCCGGATGACCTATCTTGGCCCGGCCTTGCCCCGCTTCCCGCGCTTCGTACCACGCTTAGTGCCGCCTTTGCCCCCGTCCTTGTCTGGCTCGCGCGTCACCAGATCACCCTTGATGATCCTGGCGATCACATCGGCCGCCTGATCCAGCGCGCCGCGACCTGGGTACCCCGCCATCACGACAATCCACCGGACACGCGAGTTGGGCTGGTAAACGTAGAAGTTGTCGCTTCGCCAGTCCTGCGATAGTCCGGCCTTGCGAAAAAGTTGGAAGCGGCCTTGCGCCGGCTTGCCACGCTGATCCTTCGGGATCAGGTGCCGCTCCAGCGCCTGCCACACCGGGTCGTTTTTGTCCCGTGACCGGTTAAGCCGCTGTCGCAGAAACTTCAGCATCGGTCCCTGGCGTTCCCCGGTTCCAAGGTGTAGCCGCCGCCCGGCGGGCAACTGCTCGTGCAGCATCAGACGGCACATCATCCTGCCCAGATCTGATAGGCTGGTGCATGCAGCCCCTTGGCAATTCGTTTTTGCCTTGCCCACCGACGCAGGCAGCGTGCTTTTTCGGGCGCGCTGGCCCCGGCCGGCCCCCTGGCGAAGCGAGATCCGCGGCGATGCGCGCAGCGAACGGGCGTTGCCCTCGGCCTCCCACTTCGATACCTCGTAGGCCCGCATGATCGCCGACTGCCGCAGCCCAGCGCGCTGCAGCGTGCCTTTCGGTCCGTTGAGCCTGTCGAATCCAGCCAACTGAACCAACCGGTTGTGCGCAATATTGTCGGAATCATGGACCGATTTCTCGAACAACTGCTCGATGGGGAACGACTTGTCCCCACGCGGGTAGTGGAACGTCACCCGCGCGTTCGGGCCGAAACCCAGGCCGTTTAGCCGCTCCAGGGCAGACACCGCCGCATACAGTTTGATCGTGGACGCCGGATTCCAGCCATCGACACGTGTTGAAAGACCGCCGTAGTCGTACACCTGTCGCGAAACTACCCGCGAGCGGTCCTTCGACAGTTCCAAGCGGACGATCATCGCCCGAAACCGCGGCGGCGGCTTGAATCCCAGCCGCTTCATCAGGCCGTCCAGGACGCCCGTCTGGACGTCTCGATCCGTCCATCCACAGGGGTCTGACGGTCCGCCGGCCCTCGCCTGCGTAGCCGCGTGGGCAATACCCGGCCTCCCGACCGATCCCGCCGCCAGACTCGCCAACAGCAACAGCCGGACGGTCGCCCACCCGATCTTTCGGCCCACACGCAAGTGGCCTCCTAGGTCCAGCCGTATTCGAAGCAACGCCAAGCGTCGCGAAACAGGATCCGGTCGATCTCGCCGTCGGCTAAGTGCCGAACCATAGCGTAAGCGATCCGGCCATATTAGGAGGGTTTGTAGCATTGGGCGAACGGGTGCGTCAATCCGCCGAAA
>CAZHDQ010000227.1:0-5222 GCA_964531595.1 uncultured Anaeromyxobacteraceae bacterium | reverse complement strand
GGATATGTGTTATAATAAAGAAACCCAATAGTTGCGCCCATCGTCGCTGAACACCCGATGGCTAGTTCCTGTGCCCCCACTACCTTCGGGATCAGCAGGTACGCCGACAGGTCCAGGCCGCCCAACTTCGCACCGGTGATGTACGTCAGGATCAGCAGCGTGCCAGATGCCGTCAAAATCGGGCCTGCCAGCAGTCCGTCCAAACCGTCGGTAATATTTGACGCATTACCTGTGCCGACGATAATCACCGCGCCCAGCAACAGGTACAGTGCGAACGGCAGCGTCAGCCAGAACTTGTCGGCGCTGACGAACGGGATGTACAGGCGAAGGTCGTAGCGCAGGTCCTGTCCCACGTAGGCTAGGAACAACCCGAACAGGGTCAGCACGATTGCGAATTCGATTGCCAGGCGGGTGCGGCCCGGCAGTCCCTTTGAATTGCGCTTTTGCAACTTGCGCGAGTCGTCGACGTACCCAACGATGGCGAAGGTGGTGCCCACCATCAGCGTTATCCAGATCAGCGGATTGCCCAGGTCGGTCCACATCAGGGCGCTGCACAGGATGGACAACATGATGAGGACACCGCCCATGGTCGGGGTGCCCGCCTTCTTGTAGTGCGTCTTCGGACCTTCCTCGCGGATCACCTGCCCCATCTGGCGGGATTGCAACATCCGAATGAACCAGGGGTAGAGGACCAGGCAGATTACGATCGACGTGATAAAGGCAGCCATGATCCGAAACGACACGTAGCGGACGATGTTCAGGGACGAGAATTGGTCCCTCAGTTGCTCCGCCAGTGTGAACAGCATGCAATCCCCTCTAGTTCGTATCGGTCCCGTGCCCCTTGGCCCTGTCTATTAGCGCCCCGACCACATGTTCCAGCCCGACGCCGCGCGACCCCTTGACCAACACCGTGTCGCCGGGCCGAACCAGCGCCAGCGCCAGAGTCGCGGCCGCGATGGCATCCGGTGCCTGGAAGCAACGGGTCGACGCCAGCCCCGCATCCCGCGCGCCCACGGACACCCGGTCCGCGAACTTCCCAACCGCAATCAGCGTATCGACGCCGGCCGACGCCGCCGCACGGCCAATCTCCAGGTGCGCCGTGTCCGTCGCCGCACCCAGTTCCCGCATGTCGCCAAGCACCGCGACCCGCCCACCGGGAACCGCAATCGTCGCCAGTACTTCAAGTGCCGCGTTGACTGACTTCGGGGAAGCGTTGTAGCAGTCGTCGATCACGCGTACCGGCCCGGCATGCAGAATTTCCATGCGATGCCGCCCCGGCGTGACTGAGGCCATCGCATCGGCGGCTTCCTGCGGCGGCACGCCAGCGGCAACCGCGCCAGCCATCGCCGCAGCGACGTTGGCGGCCTGATGGGCGCCGACAAGCCCGGTCACGACACGCACCTGCTCCCCACCCACAGACAGATCCACCGTCAGGCGGCCCAGGGGGTCCACCAGGACTGTCACGATCCGGACGTCCGCATCAGCGGCTTGCCCGAAGGTCAATACGCGGCCCGGAGCGGCTGCGCGCATGGCCGCCACCCTGGGGTCGTCGCCGTTCAACACGGCAACGCCAGACGGATGCAGGGCCACTACCAGTTCTTCCTTTGCCCTCGCCACCGCATCCAGACTGCCGAGGCCTTCTAGGTGGACCGGCGCCACTGACGTGACAACTCCGATGTCAGGTGGCGCGATCCGGCACAACGCCTCGATCTCCCCAGGCGCGTTCATGCCCATTTCGAGGACGACCACTTCGTGCGATGGGACCAGGCCCATGACGGTCAGCGGTAGCCCCAGCAGGTTGTTCAGGTTACCCAGGGTCGCCAGGGTCTCGTACCGGGTCCCAAGCGCCGCCGCCAGAAGGTCCTTGGTCGTTGTCTTTCCTACGGACCCCGTCACGGCCAACGTGCGCGGGACCAAAATGCGAATCCAGGCGGCCGCGACCTGACTCAGGGCCTGCATCGTGTCGTCGACCCGGACGACGAACACCCGATCCGGAGCGATGGCTGACGCGGCCAGTGCGTCGGCGACTCGGTTTCGTTCGACCACTAGCCCTACGGCGCCATTTCGCACGGCGTCCGCCAGGTGGTCGTGCCCATCGTGGCGTGGGCCGCGAATCGCAAAGAAAACCTGGCCCCCCCGGATCGTGCGGGTGTCAATCGACGCCCCCGCAGACGCGTCGAGACCAGGCCCCTTTATCAGGTCGCCGGTGGCGGATTCGGCTATGAATTCGCCCGAAATCCGGTATTGCGAGCTGCGATTCATGTGTCCAGGTACTCCTTGGCAATTTCCACGTCGCTGAAGTGGATCCGATGCGTCCCAAAGTCTTGCGTCAATTCGTGGCCTTTGCCGCAGATGGCCACGGTCACGCCCGCCTGCGCCTCGTGGATCGCGCGACGGATCGCCTCGCGCCGATCAACCTCGATGTCCACGCGGGCCAACACGTGTCCCTCGGCCCGCGCCTCATCGATGCCTGCGACGATCTGGTCGATGATGGCCCGGGGGTCCTCGCTGCGTGGATTGTCCGATGTTACGATTACGCGATCGGCCACCAGAGCGGCGGCCCGCCCCATCAACGGGCGCTTCCCGTGGTCCCGATCCCCGCCGGCGCCTATGACTGCTGTCAGCGGCGTCCCCGGTCCCAAAGTTCGCAGCACCTTCAAGGTGCCCTCAATGGCCTGGGGGGTGTGGGCATAATCCACCAGCACCCTGACGGGGCGACGTCCGCGAACCGCCTCCAGACGCCCCGGAATCCTGTCCAACGCGCACACACCTTCGACGAATCGGGAAAGCGGCAAACCCAGAACGCCGGCAGCCCCAATCGCGGCCATGATGTTTTGGAGGTTGTGGCGCCCAACCAAGTGGCTTGCAACGACGATCTGGCCCCAGGGCGTCCGCAGCGTAGCGCGCAACCCGTCAAGGTCAAAGGCGGCTCCGATTGGCGCAATGCCGGCATCAGAATTGGGGTCCATCGAAAAGCCCACGACAGGCAACGGGCAGGCATCAACGACCAGGCCGAACATCGCGTCGTCTTGGTTCACCACAGCGCCACACGCGTCGGGAGATGCGGGCAGCACCTCGGAAAACAGCCGCAGTTTGGCATTCACGTATGCCTCGACTGAGCCGTGGTAGTCCAGGTGATCGCGCATCCGGTTGGTCAGGATGGCACAATCGAAGTGGCAGCCTTCGACGCGGTGCTGGTCCAGGGCATGCGACGATACCTCCATCACCGCGCCCGCAACGCCAGCATCAGCCATGTCCGCGAACAGGTCCGCCAGCGTCTCGGGGTCCGGCGTCGTCATCGATGCCACGATCGTGCGACCGGCGACACGGTGCTCCACCGTCCCGATCAGCCCTGTGACCAGCCCGCACCCCCGGAAACCTGATTCCACCAGCATCGCGGTCGACGTTTTTCCGTCCGTGCCGGTGATCCCGACCAACTTGAAGCGGGCCGTCGGGTCGCCCCGGGTCGCGAACGCCAGTTGCGCCAACGCGGCGCGCGAGTCCTCGACCAGGATTACCGGCACCGAAACGCCGGGCACCGACTGCTGCGCGACAACCGCGACCGCGCCTGCACGGACAGCCGCTTCCACGAAGGCATGGCCGTCCGCGTGCGACCCGGAAACCGCCACGAACACCCAACCCGGACGCACCTTGCGCGAATCAGACGTGACCCCGACGATAGCTTCAGGCAGGCGGCCCCCGCCCACTGCTTTGATTCGCCGCCGCAATCCCTCGTGTCCGTTCCCGCCTGTCATGGCATCGCCACCTCGGCTTGTGCAACTGGGGGAGGCTCCGGCAGCACGCCCCGCAGCGGCAGGATCCGTTCCACGGTTTCCTTGAACGCCGGCCCTGCGACCAGGGCAGCGAGCTTGTTTTTTTTGGGGTCTAGCACCGTGATCGCCACGACTATGTCGGGGTCCTCGACCGGCGCGAACCCGGCGAACGAACACATGAATCGTGTGCGCGAATAGCCCTTGCCGTCCAGGTTCCAACGGGTCGTGCCGGTCTTGCCACCTGCCGAGTACCCCTCGGGTCTCGCTGGATGCCGATGCCGGGGACGCTCGGGATTGACGTACATCACCGCATCGGCCATCAGTTTCCGCATCGCCCGCGACGCCTTGACAGACATCGCCCGGGTACCTTCGACCGCCGTGTGGAGGACCGGGCGGTCGCGACCCGCAGGCTGGATCTCCCGAGCCACCCGTGGCACCGGCCGGACGCCGTCTCCAGTGATCGTCGCGACAATATCCGCCAGTGTCAGAAGGTTCGTGCTGTACCCGTAGCCATAGGACGACGTCTTGGTCAACGTCAGCCCGAACTCCTTCTGGGGCGGTAGCCACCCACGAACCTCGCCGGGCAGGTCGACGCCCGTGAGCGACCCTATCCCCAGACGCGCCAGCCCCGCGCGCATACGTTCGGGACCAATCATCCAGCCCAGATCGGCAAACGCACAGTTCGACGAAAAACGGAAGGCTTCTGACACCGTCATATCGCCCTCACGGTGGACGTCGCGAACCTCGTATTTGCCAACCTTACACCGGCCGCCGTGGCCGCTGACCCCAGTCCGCTCGTTGAACACGCCATCATCGAACCCGATATACGCGGTCAACATTTTTCCGACCGACCCCGGCTCGAACCGGAACTCGATCACCTTGTTGCGGCAGGGATTGGCACCATCGTCCAGTTCGCCTTCCTTCGCCCGGCACCCTTCCTGGAAAGCGTTGGGGTCCAACGCAGGGATGCTGCTCATGGCCAGAACAGCCCCCGTCTTGGCATCCAGAACCACGCCCATTGCGCCGACGGCGTCCTCTGCGACCACCCGCGCCAGCAGCGCCTCGTCTAGTGCCATCTGGATTTGGATGTCGACATTCAGGACCAGATCGGCGCCGTCCAAGTCCCAGTCAGCACCGACCGCGCCTCGGTAAAATTGCCGGTACCTACTGTCCCGCATCACGTCGACTGTCCGGTTGCGTGCCCGCAGCGTTTTATCGTACTGCTGCTCGATGCCGCGTCGCGCTACGAAGGGCCCCTCGACCCCCGCCGCGACCTCGCCCTCAGTTGGCACAGACAGGTAGCCTATCGCCGAGCCGAAGATCTCGTGCAATGGGTACAGCCGGTTGTAGTCGTTCTCGACATAGACACCCAACAGCCCCTGGCGCTCGACGGCATCGATCTCCTCCGGTTTCACGTGCTCCTTGATCGTGGCAAATTCCCGCGCCGCC
>CAZHDQ010000226.1:0-5222 GCA_964531595.1 uncultured Anaeromyxobacteraceae bacterium | reverse complement strand
GATTAAAAAGCGCCGCAAGCATAACGCAATCGCGCCTGAAGGGCGGCCCCGTGCTTGTCTGGGCCAGGCCGCTGTGCCATGATGGTTCGTCTCGACAACCCGGGAATGCCATGGCGGCCCGCAAGCGCAAGAACCAGGACAATTCGCCTTTCGGACGGACTGCGGCGTGGATTGACGACGCCACCGGACAGATGGTCGCGCTCCAGGGCGAACTGGTAAAGCGGATCGCAGTCGGCCCAACCAACGGTGGGCCAGGTGAACTGGAGAAAGCCGACTTCCTGGAAGCGTACCTGGAGGATGCAGGCCTCGGGCCGATCAAACGTCTGACCAAAACTGACGGCGACGTACTCCGTCCCAGCCTGATCGCCACCATTCCCGGCAAGGACCACTCCCACCGACTGTGGTTCATGACCCACCTGGACGTCGTCCCGGCCGGCGACCGCAACTTGTGGAAATCCGACCCGTTCGTACTGCGAATCGAGGGCGACAAACTGGTCGGGCGCGGGGTCGAGGACAACCACCAGGGCATGGTCGCATCCATTTTCGCGGCGCTCGCGTTGAAGGCACAGGGTCTGACGCCGGAATGCGACATCGGCCTGCTGTTCGTGGCCGACGAGGAAACAGGCAGCGAGCACGGCCTGCGGTGGATTCTGACGAACCATCGCGATATTTTTGGTGAAAACGACACATTTGTGGTTCCAGATGCTGGCAACTTCGACGGTTCGATGATCGAGGTGGCCGAAAAATCCATTCTATGGCTGCGCTTCCGCACCGTCGGCAAGCAGGTACACGCCAGCACCCCTAACCAGGGCATCAACGCGTTCGTCGCCTCATCCCACCTCGTCGTCAAGTTGCGGGAACTGTACGACCGCTTCGACGAGCGTGACCCGTTGTTCGACCCGCCAACATCGACGTTCGAGCCGACTAAGCGGGAGGCCAACGTGCCGAACCTGAACACGGTCCCAGGCGAAGACGTGTTCTTCATGGACTGCCGGATCCTGCCCCAGACGCCGGTGGACGCAGTGATGCGAACCATTCGCGAGATCTGCGCCGACATCTCGCGCCAGACCCGGGTCGTGATATCGGTAGAAGTGGTCACACGCGAGGACGCTGCGCCGCCGACCCCCTCGGACGCGCCGCTGGTCGACTTGGTGGCTCGGTCGGTCCTGCGGGTCTATAAGGTCGAGGCCGAACCCCGAGGCATCGGCGGTGGCACTGTCGCATCCCACCTGCGACGGCTTGGCTGGCCGGTCGTCGTCTGGTCCCGGATGGACGAAACCGCCCACCAGCCCAACGAATACATCTGGATTCCGAACCTGGTGGGGGACTCGAAAGTGTTCGCCGACCTGATGCTGGGAGAACAGCCCCCAGAGGCCGAGCCGCAAGAATGACGCCCTGTAAAGTCGATCAGCCTACCCCAAATCCACCTTCGCCGCGATTCGGCCGGCGTTCCAGGGCCATCTGCTGCGTTGCCTTCACCGATTTGGTGCTCGATGTACAGCAAGTACACCTGCGCCCAAATCGGCTTGTCGCCTTGCAGTTGACCCTGTCTCGCCGACCTCGGTCATCGGTTTGACGGTGGATTTGGGCCTACCGTGCCTTGAACCTCAGGCGCCACGGCATCTTCAGCGATTCCCAGAAAATCCCCTTCCCCAACTTCGACTCGCCGCGAGTTCGGTCCGGGAACGTGATCGGGATTTCGACGATCCGGAACCCCTTGCGGGCCGCCCGAAAGCTCATTTCCATCTGGAACGCATAGCCAGCGGCGCCGACAGCGTCTAGGTCGATCGCCTCCAGCACTTCGCGCCGCCAGCACTTGAAGCCGCCGGTCAGATCGGTCACCCGAATCCCCAGGATGGTCCGAGCGTAGAGGTTGCCGCCCTTGCTGAGGATTATGCGGCGCAGCGGCCAGTCCTTGGTCCCGCCACCCTTGATGTACCTGGACCCGATCACGACATCGGCATCGGCGACGACATCCATGAATTGCGCCAGATACTTCGGTTGGTGGCTGAAGTCACAGTCCATCTGGCAGATCAGGTCGTAGCCCTCGGCCAGGCACTGTTTGAACCCCGCGATGTACGCCCTACCCAGGCCCTGTTTGCCTTCTCGGGACAGCAACTTGATGCGCGGGTCCTTCGCGGCCAGTTCAGCCACGATCGTACCAGTCCCGTCTGGTGAATTGTCGTCGACGACCAGCACGTCGGTCTCTGGCAAGACCTCGTGGATCTGCGGGATCAGCAGAGCAACATTCTCGGCCTCGTTATAGGTCGGGATGACGACAATCGCACGCGTTGACATTGGAAACTCCTGCAGAGCTTCGATCAGCCTATCATGTAGGTATCACACGGTCCAGACGCCCGGCTGCTGGCCTGCGCCCCGAATCTCGGCCACGGCGGCGATTTCTGGGACTGCGGGATTCTTGACATGCCGACTCCGGCGAAATACCGTGTGCATCGTCTGGTTCCTAGGTTGTCAATGTCCCGCATCCCTGTGTTCATGGTGGTGACCGCGTTTCTGGTGATGGCTGCCTTCGCGCCGCCCGCCGCCGCCCGCGAGGACGGAGCACCGGCCCGAGCCCTGGGCATGGGGGACGCGGTACGCGCGCTGGGATTCGGCACGGCCGGGCTGTACTTCAACCCCGCAGCGATGTCTCAGGGCATGCAGTACGCGATCGACGTCGGCTACGGATACCGAAGCTGGGCGTCTCGCCACAACGGCCACGTCTCGCTGGTCGACTCCAAGACAAACCCCAACGTCGCGGGCGGGGTGGCCTACGCGTATTCCCGCGGAACGAAAGGCTCGGTCCTGACCCAGACCCACGACATCCGCAGCGGCGTTTCTTCGGCATTCAGGAGCAAGGGCATCTTCTTCGGGTACGGCGGCGGTTTCCGGTACATGAAGATATCGGCCAAGGACTCGAAGAACTCGCGCAACAACTTGAGCAAATGGGCGCCCACGCTCGATGTCGGCGTCCTGCTGGGTATCAACAACCTATTCTTCATCGGCGTGACCGGGACCAACCTGATCAAAATGCCGGTGTCAAAGACCACGCGTTCAACCGACCGGGGTATCCCCTACGCCCCACGTGCCGTCGGCATCGGGGTGGGGGTCGTGTACTCGATTCTGCACTTCGGCGTCGACGTTGACATCGACCTCCAATCCAAAGAAAAGGCCACTGTCAGCCCGATGCTCGGATTGGAACTGACGCTCGCCCAGGCGATCGCCGTGCGCGCCGGCTTCATCTGGGATCGCGTCGGCACGATCGTCGAGGACCAGAAGCGCATCACTGCCGGATTGGGCTACGTTTCCCAATACGTCGGCGTTGACGTCGGGTACGCGCACGACGTGGCACACGGCAAGAACTGGGTGATCGAATCGTCGATCCGTGTGTTTTTGCCCTGAACCGCGTGTGTTTTTGCCCTGACCCGATGGATGGCGACACACGAGTCATCTCGGATCCGGATCAAACAAGGGATTGCTTGCATGCTGCGGGATCCCGTAGACTAGTGACCTGTCGGCCATTGTCGATTAGGGTCGGTTGGTACACGGCATCAAGTGGGAGGCTCCCATGACGTCCAATAGGTTCGCCCCGTTCATGGCTTGGATGGTCGCGTTCGCAATGATCGCGTGCGGTGGAGGCGGCACCGACGACCGCGGCTGGACGGATGAAGATGTCCCAGGGGACACCATCGGAACCGACACGATCGGCGACCTGGGTCCCAATGACCCCGGGCAGGACCAGGGTAGCGACGAAACTCCGAACGACCCCGGACGGCCCGACACACCGATCGACATTGGCCAGGAAGCGGTTGCAGACGACGGCACGCCCGATGTCGAGCCAACCGATCCCGGCGCCGATGTCGCAAAAGACGCCGGCCCCGAAGTTGAGGTCGTCGAGCCATTCTGCCCCTGCGTCGTCGATGAGTACTGGTTCTGCGGAACCGACGGCCAGGACTACCAGGGCACGCGTTGCGCCCAGTGCGCGCTCTGCGCTCCCAGTAATACCTGCGTAGGCTGCACGGGCTCCATCGATTGCCAGGAGACCGGGGACTTCATCCTGCGCAAGGATAAATGCGCGGAATGCGCCGACTGCGTCATCCAGGACGAATGCGACCGTCTGAACTTCACGACGTGCGGCAAGGTCTGCGCCCAGGTCGACGGGCAGGAGGCTTCGTATCCGGACCTGTGCCTGCTCAAGAAGGCCGCTGGCTGTTACGATGGCTACGACGAATTGATCACCGCCTATACCGACTGCCCTCGCCCCACTTGCGAAGCGTGCCTGGGAGATGCATACAGCCCCGAGTGCGGATCCAACGGCAAAACCTACTGGAACAAATGCGAAATTAACAACGCCTTGGATTGCTTCGGCGACGCCGGCGTCACGCGCGCCTGCCTTGGGGCCTGCACGACCGACACATGCACGGTGTGCCCTAGCACGTGCGACCCGGTTTGCGGCGACGACAACATCACCTACATGAACGAATGCGCAGCCACGACGTGCGGCACCAGGGCGAAGGAAGTCGCGTACGTCGGGTTCTGCTGCACCCACTGCGACATTGAGCCGACTGACGAGGTCTGCACGACCGGTGGCAACATGTACCGTAACGACTGCTACGCGACTTGCCATAACGAACCAATGTGCCCGAAAACGGGTCCGGCGGTCTGCGGCCTTGACGGCGTGGACTATGTGAACGCCTGCGAAGCGGACTGCAGGGCCGGCGGCATCCTGCACGAAGGTGCCTGCGTCGGCATTTGCGAGCAATGCGACGGCCCCCTCGCGCCGATCTGCGCAGTGACTCCGGATGGTAAATTCCAGACCTACCAAAACGAATGCTTCCGCGACTGCCTGGGCGGCACCGGTGGCACCGCGGGTCTGTGCAGTACTAATTGCCAGGGGATCTGCGGCACGTTGGCCAGCCCGAAGGCCTGGGATCCGCCCGGCGAGGTCTGCGGCGATGACCGCTTCACGTACCCGACCGCGTGCTTCCCAGAGAAGTGCCTAAACGACCTCGACTACACCGCTGGTGCCTGTCTTTAGGGTTCGACCGCACGAAAATCCACCGTCCCTGCCGGGATTCCTGCCACGTAATCAATGTTGCATCTGGTCCCGGCAAGTGCTATAAACCCGCACCCTTGGCCGCAGAAGCGGTCGGGGGAATTCGCACATCCCCGCGACGACCGTGGCGCCGATAGCGCTGGAATTGGGGATGGAGGTCGGGGTC
>CAZHDQ010000225.1:0-5262 GCA_964531595.1 uncultured Anaeromyxobacteraceae bacterium | reverse complement strand
TCTTTCCCGGACAAAAGTCACCCGAATGTATCAATTTCGAGGCTATTGCAGGTCAGCGCGTGTTGTAGTTTGGGGGCTCTTCAGTGATTTGCACATCGTGGACGTGGGATTCGCGCAGCCCGGAATCGGTGATCCGGACGAACAAGGCACGTTCGCGCAGCGCCGCCAGATCCTCGGTGCCGCTGTAGCCCATGCCGGCGCGCAGGCCGCCGAGCATCTGGTAAACGACCTTCGCCAGCGGCCCTTTGAACGGGACGCGGCCCTCGATTCCCTCGGGTACCAACTTTTCGGGCTCGAAATCGTCCTGGAAGTAGCGGTCCTTGGACCCCTCGCGCATCGCCGCCAGACTGCCCATGCCGCGATAGCCCTTGTAGGCGCGTCCCTGGTAATACACGACCTCGCCGGGGGCTTCCTCCGTTCCTGCCAGCAGGTTTCCGACCATGACCGTTTCGGCGCCGCAGGCCAGTGCCTTGATCAGGTCTCCAGAGAACTTGACGCCGCCGTCCGCGATAACCGGTATGCCTTGGCGTGCCGCTTCTTCGGAGCACTTCAGGAGCGCCGTAACTTGCGGTACGCCAACGCCCGACACCACCCGCGTCGTGCAGATCGACCCGGGGCCGATGCCGACCTTGACCCCGTCCACACCCGCCTCGGCCAGCGCGCGAACGGCTTCCGGCGTTGCCACGTTTCCAGCCGCCACGTCGACGTTCGGGTAACGCTTCTTGAGGTCGCGGACCGCCTGGAGGACGCCTTCTGAGTGTCCGTGGGCCGTGTCGACGACCACGACGTCCACGCCAGCTTCGACCAGCGCCGCCGCCCGCCGCAGTCCTTGGGCCCCAACGCCGGTCGCTGCGGCCACCAGTAGCCGTCCACGTTCGTCCTTGGCCGCGTTCGGGAAGTGGAACTCCTTCTCGATGTCCTTGACCGTGATCAGCGCCTTCAGATTCCCCTCGGCGTCGACGATAGGCAGTTTCTCGATGCGGTGCTTGTGCAAGATCTCGATCGCCTGCTCGAAGGTCACGCCTTCCAGACCCGTCACGACCTCGCGCGTCATGCACGCCGAAACGGGCTGATCCATGTTCGTCTCGAACTGGAGGTCGCGGCTGGTCAGGATCCCCACCAAGTGCCTGTCGCGGACGACCGGCAGTCCCGAGATCCGGTAGCGACGCATCACCTCGACCGCGTCGCCCAGGCGCATGTCCGGCGGGACGGTGACCGGGTTGTCGATCACCTTGCTTTCGGACTTCTTGACCAGTTCAACCTCGCGCGCCTGGCCGTCGATCGACAGGTTCTTGTGGATCACGCCGACCCCACCCTGGCGGGCCAGCGCGATCGCTGTGTCTGATTCCGTGACGGTGTCCATCGCCGCGCTGACCAGCGGGATGCGCAGTCGCACGTTGCGGGTGAGGCGGGTTTCCAGCCGCACGTCCTTGGGCAAGACCAAGCTGTGTTGCGGAACCAGCAGGATGTCGTCGAAGGTAAGGGCCGGCTCGGGATCGAACCACCGCATGGAATGCCTCCGTGAGTCGTTGCCCAGGCCGGACTTGTCACTCGCGGGATGGCCGCCCCGGGGAAGCATTTGTAATAGAATGACGCGCCCGTGTCAAAGAGGCTTTTTGATGCCGGACCCAGACCTGTTCGCAAAAGACGATGTGCAGACGCCGTCTCCAGGGCCTTTTGCCGGGGAGCAAGTCGCAAGCTTCGATTCCGCTGTGCCCCGCTCGGACCGTGCGCCCGAACCGCTGGCCGAGCGGGTGCGTCCGCAATCGCTGGACGACTTGGTGGGCCAAGACGAGGTGTTGGGTACCGGGGGGTTCCTGCGGACCGCGATCGAGGCCGACGAGGTGCCTTCCATGATCCTCTGGGGGCCGCCTGGGTGTGGCAAGACATCACTCGCGCGGGTGGTTGCGGGCCGGACGAGCGGGCGGTTCGTCCCGTTCTCGGCGGTGCTTTCGGGTGTCAAGGAGGTTCGCCAGATCGTTGCCGATGCCGTTGCGCTGTGGCGACGAGACGGGCTGCGGACGATCCTGTTCGTCGACGAGATCCACCGGTTCAACAAGGCCCAGCAAGATGCATTTCTGCCGCACGTCGAGGCCGGGACGATCACGCTTATCGGTGCGACCACCGAGAACCCGTTCTTCGAGGTCAATTCGCCGCTGCTGTCGCGGTGCCGCGTGGTGCGGCTGGAACCGCTTGGCGTCGCAGCCTTGACTGCCCTGGCGCGACGGGCCCTGGCCGACGGGGAGCGTGGCTTAGGCGATCGTGGGGTGGCGATCGAGGATCAGGCCCTGACGGCGATGGCGCGAATGGCCGACGGCGACGGGCGCCGGATGCTGAACCTGGTCGAGGCGGCCGTCGAACACGCGGCGCGGCGGCAACTGGCGGTGGTGGACGAAGCGGTGCTTGAGGCGGTGCGCTTGGGTCCGGCGCTGCGCTACGACCGTGCCTACGAGGAGCACTACAACGTCGTTTCGGCCTTCATCAAGAGCTTGCGGGGGTCTGACCCGGACGCCGCGATGTACTGGATGGTCCGGATGCTGGAGGGGGGCGAGGACCCAGGGTTTGTGTGCCGCCGGATGATGATCTTCGCGGCCGAGGACGTTGGCAACGCGGACCCCAGGGCGCTGCAGGTCGCGGTGGCAGCGAAGGACGCTTACGAGTACCTGGGCCTGCCAGAGGCGGCCATCCCGATGGCACAGGCGGTTACGTACCTGGCCGGGGCACCCAAGTCCAACGCGTCCTACAAGGCGCTGCGCGCGGCTCAGGCTGCGGTGCGCGAGCACGGGTCTTTGGAGGTGCCGATGCACCTGCGTAACGCGCCGCACAAGGGCATGGCGCAACTAGGCTACGGCCAGGGGTACCAATATCCACACGATTTCGAGGGCCATTTCACCGGTGACGACTACCTCCCCGCAGCGTTGGCGGGGCAGCGATGGTACCAACCGGCCGATGCTGGGTACGAAAAGATGATTGGGGAACGACTGGCCCATTGGCGTGGGCTGCGTGAACGGGCAGGTCGTGGCGGACCCTCGGGAAGCGGCCGGTGAATTTGGCGCGGCGGCGATTTGCGGGCGTCAGCAGGTTCGCGAGGCCACGTCGGCCTCCTCGAACAGCGACCGCACGATCGCGCGGAAGTGGTCTCCTCGCTGCTCGAAACCGGTGTAGCGGTCGAACGACGATGCCCCTGGGGACAGCAACACCACGCCGGCTGGTCGGGCCAGTTCCAGTGCGGTGCGGACCGCGGCCTCCATCGATTCTGCGACCCGAATCGGCGCGTGCCCCGCGAACACCCCTCGCATACGATCGGCCGATTCCCCGACCAGCACCACCGCGGCACAATGGCGACCGACGGCTTCTGCCATATCGTTGAGCGGCAGGTGCTTTTCGTGGCCGCCGGCAATCAGTACGACTGGTTCGTCGAATGCCTTTAGACCCGTGACCGCCGCGTGCGGGTTAGTCGCCTTGGAATCGTTGTAGAATCGGACGCCGCAAAGCGTGCCGATGGGCTCGAGCCGGTGCGGCAGACCGCGGTATGTTGCCAAACCACGGGCCAGCGCATCGACCGGGGTGCCTGCCGCCACCGCCGCGGCAAGGGCCAGCAACGCGTTTTCCGTGTTGTGGACGCCTGGAAGGTTCAGTTCGGCCCTGGGGCAAATCGGAGTGATCGCGCCGTCTAAGGCCAGCACGAACGACCCGTCGCGCAAGAACACGCCCTCGTCGACGGGGTGCAGTCTGGACACGTCGAGCACGCGCTGACCGTTGCCGGGGACGCGATCGTTTCCAGGCCGCAACCATTCGCGCAGGATCGGGTCGTCCAGGTTGCGCACGAACGCGTCCCCGGCGGCTTGTCGGGCGACGACGCGTGCCTTGGCGGCAACGTAGGCGTCCATTCCGCCATGGTGGTCCAGGTGGTCCTCGGCCAGGTTTGTGGCCAGAGCGACCTGGGGTCGGAAGCGGGTAGTTGTGATCAGTTGGAAGCAGGATACTTCAGCCACGGCGATAGTGTCGGGGCCTGCGTCAGATAGCAGTTCGCACAGTGCATTGCCCAGATTGCCGGCGGCGATTGCATCTCGACCGGCTGCGCGCAGCAGGTGAGCCAGTAGCGTCGTGACGGTGGACTTGCCGTCCGTGCCCGTGACGGCCAGTGTAGTGCCGGGAAAGAGCCGGAAGAACAACTCGACCTCGCCCATGACATCATCGGCGACTCGCCAGGCCTCGCGGAACACGGGGGCCGATGGGGGAATCCCCGGTGATAGCACAGCGACGTCACCGGGTCGGACTTCCTCGCGGCCGAACGTGCAGCGGACGCGGGGGTCCAGCGTGCCGGCGGCCAAGCGAAGATCATGTGTGTCGCGGCCATCCGACAACAGCACGTCTGCACCCCGGGCGGTCAGTGCCACGGCGGCCGCGAGTCCGCTGCGCCCCATGCCGACGACCGAGAACGAACGACCCTGGACCTTCATGGGGCCTCCGTGCGGGCTGCGACCCGCCGGCGGGCGACGTAGCCGTCCGCCAGGCGAAACAGGTCGTCCCCACCGAAGAAAATTACGGTGTCGTCATTGTGGACCTCGTGTTCCAGCGCGGACAAGATGTCGTCCATTTCGGGGACGTGGATTACCCTGGCGCCCGCGTCTCGGATTCGGTCGATCAACCAGGTTGTGTCAACCCCGGGTATGGGAACCTCGCCGGCCGTGTACATGTCGGTGATGACCGACAGGTCGGCGCCCCGGAACGCATCGCGGTACTCGTTGTGCAGGTAGTGGATCATCGTGAATCGGTAGGGCTTGAATACGGTCACGATCCGCCCCTTCGCGAATGCTTTGGCACCGTCGATCACCGCACGGATGCCCACCGGGTGCGATGTGTAATCCTTTACGACGAAGCCAGGGCCAACCGGCACCACGGTGAAGCGGTTCTCCAGCCCCGAAAATGACGGCAGCGCGGCGCGGGCCGTTTCCGGGTCGACGCCCTCCTCCAGTACGACCGACAGCGCGGCGGCGGCGTTCATCGCGTTGTACGCGCCGGGTAGCGCCAGCGCGAAGGGCCCCAGGTCGCCGCTGGGGCCCGCCAGCCGAAAGGTCGAACCCATGCCGCGCATCGTCAAGTCCGACACACGATAGGTTGCGTCACTCGACGTACCGAAAGTGATGGCGTGGCGTCCGGAGCGGCGCAGTACGGCAGTGACGTTGGCGTCGTCGGCGAACCCGTGGACGGCCGGTGGGGCGTCTGGGCCAGCCAAGTAGGCCGTGAAGGTATCCAGCA
>CAZHDQ010000224.1:0-5264 GCA_964531595.1 uncultured Anaeromyxobacteraceae bacterium | reverse complement strand
CTGGCGGGGCTGGGACTGCTGACCGTGCTGTTCGCGATAGCCCGACGGTTGGGCCTGTCCCGTAGCGCGGCACTCGCGACTGGCGGTCTGGTCCTGGCGACCAGCCTGTTCTACTTCAATGCGCGGCGCCCCATGACCGACGTTCCAGGGGTGGCGCTTGGGCTGGCGGGTTTCCTTGCCCTGGCATTTCCGGGCGGCCGGTGGCGGCCTGTCTGGGGCGGCGTCGCCCTGGGGCTGGCGGCTCTGGTGAAACTGGTTGCTCCGGTGCCGTTCGTGCTGGCGTTGGTACTACTTTTAGCGGTGCCAGCGTTTAGACGACCCCGGACGCTTCTCATCGGGCTCTCGGTCGCGGCGGCGTTGGCGCTGCCGTGGCACGTAGCGATGGTCGCGTTGCACGGCCAGGCTTTCGTAGACGTGTATTTCGGCTACCACCTGTGGTCACGGGCGACACGCGTACTGGTCGGTGAGGGGGCAGGGGCGGCTTACGTCGGTTGGGTATTCGACCGCGAGTGGCCTGTTATCGCACCGGTCCTGGCGGGCATTGCGGCCACGGTGGTCGCTGCGGCCCGGCGACGACCCGATGGTTTCGTGGTCCTGGCCCTACTGGTGGGGGCGCTGCTGCCGCTGGCGGCGGCGTCGACGGGGCTACCCCACTACTTGGTTCCGGCACTACCGGGGCTGACGCTGGGTTTCGGGTTGCTGGTGGATCGCGTCGAGGCGTCCTACCCCATCGCCACGACAACCGTCGCCGGGGCGGTGCTGGCCGCTGCGTTCGTGGCCGCCAACGGGCGCGATCTGGTCCGGCCGGACTACGGGGCCGGCTCGCGTGCCGTTTGCGCGGCCTTGGCGGAAGTGGGCTTGGCCGACCGAGTCGCGGGTACCTGGAACCTGCACGATCCGGCCATCGCCTGGTATTGCGGCCGACCGGGGTCCCTGTACGCCGACAACCCGGGTGTCTTGGCCGCCACGCGAGACATCCCGATGTTGAAGGACTGGGTGGTCGAGGCGGGCGACGCGCAACTGCGAGCGCTGGCCGCCGCAGGCGCGGTCGTGGTCACGCGGCCCGAGCCACTGCCCGAACTGTTGGCCCGCGCGGTGTCCGCGGGGGTTCGGGCCGACATTGTCGCCAACGCGCGTTCACGCATGGCGGTGCGCTTGTTTTTGCGCGAAACAACTGCGCCGAAGACCGCGCCCTGAGCGGGCTTCACGGGCTTTTGTGCTTAGTTACGGTACGGCCGGGGCGACCCGTGGCATGGGCGTCGCGCTGTCCTCCGGCCACCAGTAGGCGGTCCACTCGCCCACCTCTAGTTGCACAGGGTCTTCGGCCTCGACCAACTTCCGCCAAATTGCCACGCGCGGTTGCCTGCTCAGCAGGTATAGCGCGCCTTTTCGGATGCTGTGATGTTCGGATTCGAACTCGAACCGGGCGGCCTTGAACCCGCGGATCGCGGCGGCGCGCTGGCCGCTTTCCTCGGTCGAATTACGCTGGATATCCCACCTAATTGACTGGTTGGCCAGCAGCCAGGTGCGTTCGGTGGCGATCCCGGCGCACGCGTCGTAGCGGGCGGTTTGGAGGTCGGTAAACAGCGGCTGGCCCTGATAAATGCCCCGCGCACGCAGGTCGTCGAACAGTGCGTGGACTCGCCGGTGCTGGTCCCCCAGCACACCCTCCGGGTCGCGGAGCATCATGGCCTGCCAGCCCACGGCCAAAACGATAACTGCCAGGCGAAGCCACGCCGCCTCCCGTCGCTGAAGCGCGAACGACAGCCCGAAGGCTGCCAGGATTGCCATCGGTGGGGCCAGCAGCAGATACGCGCGAAGCCGCATGTCCAGAGCTGCGATGCTGAAGCCCATCTGCATCGAAGCGAACGCGGCAGCTGAAAGCAGCATCGTGATCGGGAATACCAGCAGCGCCCAGCGGCGGCGCTTGAACACCAGGAAGATGCCTGCCAGTGTCCAGGCCCCAAGAAACGGCGAATTATTAGGGAACGCCAGCACGTGGTAATTCAACGCGTCGAAAGGCGTAAGCGTCTTCCAATGCTGAAACTCGGGCGGAATTTCCGTCGGGTTGACCCACAGGCTGAACACCCAGAACAGATCATGGTGGTACAGGGCTCCAGCCAGCACGTAGACCGCCGGAAACGCCGCGACCGCCAACACCATGTCGAAGCGCCGCCGCCAAAGGACGTCCCACGCGACGAACGTAATCATGACCAAGCCCAGTTCGTGCCGTACCAGCGGCAGCATGCCCAGCACGATGCCGGCCGCCACCCGCCGATCGGACGCATACAGCGCCAGGAAAAGCGCGAAGAACGTTACGCCGTCCGAGTTCGGGATACCGTTGGCTGCGGAAACAGCGAAGATGGTGCTGGTCGCCAGGAACCACCCGGCCAAGTTAGGGCGGGCGACTCCAAAGCGGCGCGCCGCCTGGCTGATCAGCCAGACACCGAAGGCGCCAACGATACCGTGGGCGACCAGATAGCCATGCAGGCCAGCCCGCGCGGGCAGCCCGTACAGCGCCAGGAGCACTGGCTTGGTCTTGGACATGAAGAAGAAGGCCACCGGTTCGTTGTTGAAGCCCTGCAGGTACTCGAAGGGCAGCAGGCCCTCGTCGTTCAAGTATGTTAGTCCGCGTGTCGTTGCGAACGCCAGGAACGCCAGCGCGACCGCAATCGCGCCCGCCTGGCTGGACAGCAGCCACGCTTCGAAGCGGCCCAAGGCGCTTTGGTCGGCCTGAGTGTCCTTATGGAGCGTGGACATGCGCTACTCTGTAAACAACAGGCGGCAGGCGGGCGGGGTACCGCCCCGTCGGGATCTGGCCCGCGCGAACGGATTAAAGCCTAGCACGGGCGCAGCGCGGTGTGCAATCGACCCCAAGCCCAGGGACACCTGGGGACGGACGCGTGGACCATGAGCCGCATGGTCCGGATGGGTCGGGTGTTGGATGTTGCGCGCTGTTGTGTGCTGGGCGGTGCCGAACCGCTGGTGCGACGGCCATTTCGCGATGAATCGGCTGGTCGAAAACGTCATTCGTGGGACGCTACACGAGGTGCTGCCGTTGCACAGATGGACCCACTGAATGTACCCCTTCGTGTTCCCTCGATGGACTTGGTAAACTCGCGCCGTCCCGTTGCCCGGAGTTCGCCGTGCGGCGCTACCTGGTGGTGTCCGACCTGCACCTATGCGATGTTGAGGACCACTCGGACGGTTGGAAGGCGTACAAGGCCAGTCGTCACGTTTTCGACGAGGCACTGGATGGCCTTGTGGTCGACGCGTTGGACGGCCTTTCGCCCGATGGCCGGTTCACGCTGATCCTCAACGGCGACATCCTGGACTTTGACCTTGTGGAAGCGGTCCCGGCCGATCCGCCCTGGCCTGTCCACCCGACCGAACGGCTTCGAAGCTTGCACGCCAACTCGGCAAAGTCCGCGTGGAAGTGTCGCCGCATCCTCGATCATCACCCGGTCTTCACGGCCACGCTGGCCCGGGTTCTGTGCCGAGGCCATAGCGTCGTATACGTCATGGGCAATCATGACCGCGAATTCCACTTTCCCGAGGTCCAGCAGGTCTTTATTGACGCGCTGACGGACGCCGTGAAGGCGGGCGGGGGCACTTGCGCGCCACGCTCCATCCGCTTCGAGCCGTGGTTTTATTTCCGCGCCGGCGAACTGTATGCCGAGCACGGGAACCAGTACGATTACTACACCTCCTTTCGCTGGCTGCTCAATCCCCTGGTTCGCACGGGTGGGGAGGATCGACTGGCCCTGCCGATGGGCAACCTGTCCAATCGGTACCTGCTTTCGCGCATGGGCTTCTTCAATCCCCACGCAACCGATTTTATCCTGAACGCCTTCGCGTACCTGTCCCACTGGCTGCGACACTATGCCTTTTCGCGCCGCAGCCTAGTGGGGTCCTGGCTTTGGGGCAGCCTCGTCGTGATGCAGCGGTTGCTGCGGCAGAAGAAGGCGCTGCGCAAGGCCCCGGAAGGATACGACCTGCGCCTGGACGCGGTCGCTAAAGCACAGGGGCTGTCGCGTACCGCGGTGACGCGTTTGGCCGGCCTGCAGCGGTCTCCCATCACCGGGCGCTTCTACCGCATCGTCCGCGAGTTCTGGATTGACCGTCTGGCGATCGCCGTTTTGATGGTCGGCGGCACTGTCGCGCTGGCGCTGGTCCCCATAGCCTTGTGGATCAAATTGGTCGTTCCTTTGGCGATCTTTCCGCTGGTGTTCTTCATCTACGAACGCGCGGTCCAGGGCGAGGACGTGTTCACCGTCGAGCGCCAGATGCCCAGGTTTGCTGCACGCATCGCCGACTTGTTGCCGGTTCGGCTGGTAACGATGGGCCACACCCATCTGCCGGTGCTGATTCCGCTGGCCCGTGGCGTTGTGTTCGCCAACACCGGGACCTGGGCGTCGGTCGCACGCGCGGACGGCGGCGGCGAGCCACCCGGATTTCGCAACTACCTTTGGGCCGACTTCGACGGGGAGGGGGAACCGAGGCTGTCGCTGGGCTCGTTCGGCCCGGGCCCGCGCCAAGAATCGCCAGACATACCCGAATCGAACGTGGTGTCGCGATGACCCCGTGGGAGGCAATTGCCGAGTCGCCCATCGAGGATGGCCCAGGGTTGCGTCTGCTGCGGCGGGGCACCGAGTACGCAATCCGGACGGGCGCGCAAGAACTGATGAACAGCCGGGCCCACGGGTCCGAGGAGGCCCTGGCCGCGCATGCGTGCGACCGGATCGCGGCCCGGGTGGCCCCTCGCATGTTGGTGGGCGGCCTGGGCATGGGATTCACCCTGGCGGCGGCGCTACGCAGGCTTCCACGGGACGCACAGGTGGACGTGGTCGAACTGGTACCGGCAGTGATTACATGGAACCGGGACCTGCTGGGCCACCTAGCGGGCCATCCTCTGCGAGACCCGCGCGTGTCGGTGATAGCGCTGGACGTAGCGGCGGTCATTGCCTCCGCCGCAGCCGCATACGACGCGATCCTGATGGACGTCGACAACGGCCCGGTCGGCCTGTCTCGGGGGGCCAACGACGGCCTGTACACGCGTGCCGGTTTGGTGGCTGCCAGGAACGCGCTGCGCCCCGGGGGCGTGTATGCGTTGTGGTCCGCGGGTGAGGACCGGGCCTTCGCGCAGCGCTTGCGGCAGGTCGGATTCTCGGTGGAACAGATTCCCGTGCGGTCGCGTGGGCCGGGCGAGAGTGGTCGGCACGTCCTGTGGATCGCGTGCCGGTCGGCATCCTGAGCCGGATGTG
>CAZHDQ010000223.1:0-5287 GCA_964531595.1 uncultured Anaeromyxobacteraceae bacterium | reverse complement strand
GGCCGGGTCGATGCCACCTCCCTCCCCCAGTAAAACGGCGATAACCAGGTCCCGTACGTCGCCGGTCAGCGCGCTGCGCAGTCGCAAGGCAAGGGCCAGGCGCGCGGCGTCCAATTGGCCCATCGGCCCGGCCCTATCGACGAGTGCCACGCAGTCGGCGGGGTGCGACACGGCAAGAGTCGGTGGCAACGTCGGTCGCGGCCAGGCCGGGGACACGGCCGAAGACGTCGGCGGCTGAGGCCGAAGACGCCCCAGGACCACAGTGTCGGTGCCGGCGACGATCGGCATCAGACCCGCATGGCGGACCGTCACGGGCAGCGGGGGAGTCAGTTCGACCCACTCCGGGCCGTCCCGAATCGCATGCATACGCCCCAGCGCAGCGGTGCCCCGGTCCGAACGGCGAAGGACCCGTTCGATGCGAACGCGGGCCGTGATCGACACACCCTCCGAAACCCGTGACGGAAGGTCGACCTGACCATCACCCGCAATGCCGAAGCGAAGCGCTGCCAACAAGGCCAGGAACAGCAAGGGCAGGCCCAAGGCGGGGCGCTGCAGTCCACGCAATCCAAGTACGGCACGCCACAACAGGGCAACCAGGACAAGCAGGGCCGACGCATGAACCGGCCCCAGGCAGCCAGCTACCCAGGTCCCGAAGAGCACGGGCAGGAACGCGACTTGAGTCGGGGAGGCCGGGGGCGACATGCCCCCTTATCGATTGATCGCCGTGGGTGTTTCAGGAATCGGAATCAGACATGACACGCGGCTAAAGGCCGGCGGATTTCTAACCCTGAGACAGGACCACGGCCGGATCGGTCCGCGCCGCGGCACGGGAAGGGAGCCAGGCGCCGACCAGGGCGAAAACTACCGCACAACCAACACCTGCCGCGACCACTGTCGGCGAGAAGAGGAATAAATCCTGCGGGCTTCCTGGGATCCCGCGCAGCAGGCCGGCCGCCAGACCGTTGACAATCCGGCTGAGGCCCCAGGCGACCACGACACCCAGCGAACCGCCCACCAGCCCTAGCACCGCAGCCTCACCCAGGAACAGCAGACGGATATCGAGCAGCCGCGCCCCTACCGATCGGTAGACCGCAATCTCGGCGCGCCGTTCGGTCACCAACATCAGGAACGTGTGGGTGATATTGATAGCCGAGATGCCCAGGATCACCAAGCTGACCATCGCGAACACCATGGTCAGGATCAAGAGCACGTTCGCGGCCTTGCGCCCCTCCTCACTCCGGGGGGCCAGCGTCAGACCCATCACACGCGCGTCCTCGACCAACCGGGGCACATCCTCGTTGCGTTCGGTTTGAACGACGACGCTGGTGAATTCCGCAGAGGCCTGCCGTCCTCGCTGGGCGGCGTTCGCGCGTACGACGTACGGTAGCGGCACCGTCACCCCGAACTCCATCGCCTTGGGTGAGAAGCCGACGACCCGAGCGCGCCGGACAACGCGTTCCTGGACCGGCCCATCCGCCACGAAATAGGATTCGCCAAACAAGATGGCGAAACGCACACCCAGGACCACCTCCAGGCCGGAAAGCCTGCGGAGGCCCAGCGCCGTAGCCACCATCGAGTTGTAGATGTCTAGCAGGAACGGCGACACCAGGGCGGGAATCGGTGCCTCGCAAGTGCCGTCGGCGGACACCAGGTTGCGCGCCGCACAGTAGGTCCCCTCGGGACACGGCCGCCCCGCGCTCCCTGCCGGCGCTACGACCCGCCCCCGCAGTCGCAGCAAATCGTTTTCCATCTGGTCATGGGGATCGGCCAGACGGCACTGGAGACGCTCACAAACGCCGCCGTCCACTTCCAGACGACAAATCGCACCCGGAAGGCAGTCCGCATCGTCGTCACACAATGCCATGCAGGCACCCGCCTCGCAGATCAAGCCGCCCCCACAGGACCCCTGGCATGGCTCCCGGCATCGGCCGGCCATGCAGCGTTGCCCAGGCGGGCACCCATCATCGTCGCGGCACCAGGCTGTCGCTCCCAGGTCCGCAAATCCATCCCACCAGGTCGCCCGCGCGCACCAACCATCGTCACACCGAGTCTGGATACCGCAGTCGGCATCGGCCTCGCATGCCAGATTCAGCCGTTCGGGCCCCAGAACCGCCGCTTCAGCCGCCCTCAATTCGTCCCGGATCAACACCGGCTCGATCCCATCAAAAAACGACTCGACCCGCGCCTCCCTTCCCAGGACGTCGGCGCCCCCCCACAACCTGGACTGGAACTTCGCCCGCTGCTTGGGATGGACCGATGTCACGCCAGGCAACCGTTCAAGCGCCCCCAGAGTCGCCCGATCCAACCGGGTGGGCACGGTAATGCCCAGGCCGAACAGGCTGACCTGCTCGGCCTGGAACTCGACCTGGTTGACCGGATAGAGACGATTCAGAACCCGCTCGCGAACGCCGGACGATAATCCCAGGAAGAAGGCCAGCGTTGCGGACCCCACGATAAGGCCGACCCCGGCGAACGCGAAGTGCCGGCGGCTGCGAGACATAGTACGGCGGACCAGGTTCATCTGGGAACGCAGCGTCATGGCTGGCCCCCGGCGTCGTCCGCGGCCCGTCGACCGGCATCAAGCACCACACGGCGCCCCGCAGCGTCGCTGACGCGAGATTCGTGCGTCGCGATAACCAACGTCGTCCCGTCGCGCCTACAAAGATCCAGGAAGATGTCCAGGACCGCGCGCCCGGTCGTCGCATCAAGGTTACCGGTGGGTTCGTCGCACAGAAGCAACTGGGGCCGGTTCAGTATCGCCCGTGAGATCGCGACCCGCTGCCGTTCACCGGCAGACAGGCGCGTCGGTAGGCTGGACGCTTTGTGGCCCAGCCCCGTCCGCGCCAGTGCATCCAGCGCCCGTTCCCGCGCGCCGGCAGGGTCGTCCGCCTCGCCAAACCACGACGGCAACAACACGTTGTCCAACACAGTCAGTTGGGGTAGCAGATGGAACGCCTGGAATACGAAGCCGACCGTCCGATTTCGCATCTGCGACAAACTGCGGTCGTCCAGGTTCGACAGGTCGCGCCCGTTTACGCGAACGGTGCCGCTGTAGTCGAGATCAAGGCCGCCGATGATGTTCAGCAGGGTCGTCTTCCCAGAGCCAGAGCGCCCGACAACGGCCACGAAATCGCCGCGATCGACCGACAGAGTCACGTCCCTTAAAGCAAACGCGCCACGCCCCTCTTCCGGGGACGCAACCGCACCCGGGTAGGCCTTGGTCAAGCAGCAAACCTCGATCATGGGACCGTCCAAACCTGGATCTCCCAGCGCGCAAGGGTGCGCCCCTATCACCGCACCCTAAGCGACGCGTCGATCACCACCCGCAATCCTTCCAGTACCACGTCTCCCTGGATCGAACGTATTCCGGCCGCCATATGACGAACAAAGTCGACCGCCGTTACACCCGAGGCCTGGATCAGGGCTCCGGGGTCCACCTCGATGCGGACCAACCGTTCGGGCACGCCATCCAGAAGCCGCCGGGTCTCGTCGGGCCGGCCGCCCCACACTAGCGCCCTGCCTAAGGCCCCCTGACCAGACGACCACCACCCGACGGCCCCTGCCCGCCCGGCAAACCCAGCCAGTGCGGCGGGACCTGAAAACGAAATCCCACGCGTCGGGTCTCCATCCACCGAATCGACGTCGGCCCCCGCCACGGACAGGACGCGGACCAGTTCGATCAGTACTCCCGAAACCGCGGCCTCGCTCCGAAAACCCGCCAGCACGTCTACCGCGATGCCCACAAGGGCCTTCGGCGACAGTAGTGGCATAACGTGTTCGGCCACCTGCGCAGGAACGGTCAACAGCAGGTGTCCGTCCCAGCCAGCCAATCGTCCTGGTAGTTCCGAACGGGCCCCGAATGCCATGGAAAGCGCTTGGCGGATCCACTGGGTCGGCAGGCCGGCGGCATTAAGCGAAATGCGTAGCGCCGCCCCCTCGGGAGACTGCCCAGACAGGGTCGACACAAACGGCTCGCCAGTCGAGCCCACCGCAACGCGAACCGCAAGCCCACCATCAAACGAGATAGCGAACCGCAGGTCGCCCAGCATCGCGCCCGCCATGCCCAAAGACGTCGTGGGCAGGCCAACCCGGTGCCCCAGCGCCAGTAGGGCCGAATTGCCCACACGGCCGACCACGTCCGCCTGGGGCATCGATAATTCGCCTTTTACCCCCGACAAGTCGACGCCTGGGCCCGCGAGCGGGAGCAGGGCCAGCCCATCGCAGGCATGGGACGGACCAAAGCACACGATCGCCAGACCTCGCTCGGCCCGCAACGCAGCGTGGAGTCCGTCGTCGGGTCCCTCAGCGAATCGCCTCACGTCGCCAGTCGGGTCGTTCTCGATCAGCCCCAGTCGCGCAAGGCGCAACCCCAAGCGCCGTCCCGCAAGCACCCGATCCGTCACTGGTAGAAATACCAGCAGCGTGTCGCCGTGCCACGCAATCGCCAAACCACGGTCAGGGTCCAGGCCGTCTTGCCGGCTGCGGTCCGGATCGCGCAGATCGATGCCCGCCAGAGACCTGACCAAGTCCAGTGCCCCGACGGCTTCCGGCAAACGGTCCAGCGTGGGCAACACGCGCCCCGCCAACACACGTGCCGACGAAACCCCGATTACGGTCTTCGCGTCCGCCGGCACCACCGCGAGGGGCTCCGGCCCACGGCCCGCGCACGCGAGAGCCGCCAGCAAAAAGATGAACGACGACAGGACGAGTCGCCGGCGTGGGAATGAGGCGATCATGGGATCAGGGACGAACCTCCAGTTCGGAATTTGGCAGGCGGACGGGTGGCACCTCGCCGCGCCGCATCGCCTCCAGATCTTCGCGGGCCCGAGCCGGTTTGCCCGGGTCGAAGCAGAAGCGGCCTTCTTCGTCCATCACGCCCAAAAACAACTCCATCTCGCGCCTAGAGGCATCGGGGTCCTTGTGGCGCCAGACCGACGAACGACAGTAATAGATGTCGGGTTCCTGGTACGCGTGCTTCTGGATCGCGTCAAGAACTTGCTCCGCTTCCGCCTGTCGCTGCGTAAAGTAATAAGCCATCGCCAGGTACATCCCGGCGCGAGGCTCCTCAGGCACCGCCGCGTAAACGGCTTCCAGGGGCGGGATGCTGGGCTTGAATTCGCGCAGGTAGTGCATGCCAACCCCGGCCAGGAACGCCGCGACCAGGTCGGATGGGTCCTTGCGCCACGCCTCCAGGTATCCGAACGTGTGGTCGCGGTCGAGGCCGCCGGACTGGACCTCTGCGGTAGCGTACACCCCCAGCAGGGTCGGATATCTGGGATTGAGTCGG